>JACMMA010000041.1 GCA_014379275.1 Armatimonadota bacterium
CCGCACCACGGCGTTCTTTCCGGCGACGGGGCGCTTTACGTCACCTACGGAGACGCGCCGGGACCGAACGGCATGAGCGATGGCGCGGTCTGGAAAGTCGATGCCCGGAAGGATGTGTGGTCGAACGTGACCCCGATCAAACCCGCCGAGGGCGACAAGTTCGGCTACGCGGGCGTATCCGCGGACGCCAAATCGCCTCAGACGCTCGTCGTCACGACGATGGACCGCTGGGCAAAGCACGACACGATTTTTCGTACCAAGGACGGTGGCAAGACGTGGAAGGATCTCGGTCCGGAATCGGTGCGTGATTCGTCGCAGGCTCCGTTTCTGAAGTGGGGACGGCCCAACGCCGACGCCGGGCACTGGATGGGCGACATCGAGATTGATCCGTTCACCCCCGACCGTGTTCTCTACGTCACCGGAATGGGCATCTGGACCTCGTCCGACATGACCGCCGCCGACAAGGGTATGCCGACACACTGGCACGTCGGCGCGAACGGTCTGGAGGAGTTGGTCGTCAACGACATGGTCAGTCCGTCGTCGGGCGCGCCGCTCCTGTCCGCGGTCTGGGACGTGGACGGGTTCCGCCACACCGATATTAACGAATCACCCGCCACCGGCTTCTACCAACCGGCACGCGGGCGCAACACCGGGATCGACTTCGCCGAGAAGAATCCGAACATTGTCGCCCGTGTTTACGGGGGCGGCACGGGCGGGGCACACTCCGCGGATAATGGCGTCACCTGGAAAGAGTTCGGCGCGAAACCGAGCGCGAAAGGGGACGGCACGATAGCGGTTTCCGCCGACGGCGCGACATTTGTTTGGACGCCGGAAAACGCCGGGGCGTTCGTCTCGAAGAACAAAGGCACGACCTGGATGCCCAGCAAGGGACTACCGCCGAAACGGCGCGTGACTTCCGACCGCGTGAACCCTAACACATTCTACGGTTTGGACAACGATTCCGGCACCCTCTATGTATCCACGAACGGTGGTTTGTCCTTCGCCGCGAAAGCTTCCGGACTCCCGACCGGGGACGGCTTCGTCCGCACGGCGTTCGGCAAAGAAGGTGACGTCTGGCTCGCCGCCGCCGGGGACGGCCTCCGTCACAGCACGGACGGCGGCGTGACATTCTCGAAGATCACCGGGGTACAGGATGCCCGGCGCATCGGGTTCGGTAAAGCCGCGCCGGGTCGCGATTACCCATCCGCGTATATCACCGGCAAAGTCGGCGGCGTAGAAGGATTCTTCCGCTCCGATGACGGCGGCGCGACCTGGGTACGTGTGAACGACGACGCGCACGACTTCCACTATATCAATGCCATCACCGGCGATCAGCGCGAGTACGGGCGGGTGTATCTGGCAACGGGCGGGCGGGGGATCATTGTTGGCGATATAAAACGGCAATAGTCTATGAAAGACACTCTCCAACCATCCCGCGACGTCGCGGCGGAAGCTGCGGCGGAACCAGGGAACCGCAACTCCGTGTTGCGGCCGCCGGTCACCTTTCGCATCCTGTTCCTGGGCACGATTCTGATCTTTTTGAACTGTTACTGGGTTCTGGAGGTCGAGGGAATCTGGCATACCAATCACGCCACCGCGATGTCGCTTTTCTGGAATACGGTGTTCTGTCTGCTCTTGCTGATAACCGTCAACATCGGACTGCTGAAGCCATTTCTGCCGCGCCTTGCTTTCTCGCAGGGGGAACTGGCGACATGTTTCACCATGATGACTATCGGCACCGCGCTTGCCGGACACGACAGCCTGCAGCTCGGGATCCCCGGCGTGATGGGGTTCCCGATCTGGTTTCAGGCACAACAACCGTCGCTGGGTTGGGACAAGTTCACCCGCTTTTATCCCGACTGGGTGATGGTCAAGGACCTGGAAGTCCTGAAGCCTGCCTATTATGGACACGCGACGCCGCTCCTTTACACGCCGAAACATCTCGCGGCGTGGTCGGTTCCGGTCGGCTGGTGGTGCGCGTTCACGCTGGCTCTCGGCGCGGTCCTCGTCGGCACCAGTACGATCCTGCGGCGGCAGTGGATGGACAACGAAAAGTTGGCCTATCCCATCGTCCAACTCCCGCTCGCTCTCGCCGAGGAGGGCGGCAGTGTGTCGTTCTGGCGGAACAAGGTACTCTGGTGGGGGATCGCCGCCGGGGCGTCGCTCGACATATGGAACGGACTCGCGACGCTGATCCCGACGATACCGATGATCACGGTCCGCCATGACCAATTCAACCTCGGACAATATGCGACCACGATGCCGTGGAAGGCGGTCGGTAATGTCCCGATGCCGCTGTATCCCTTCATTATCGCGCTTGGTTTTCTGCTCCCGACCGACCTGTCATTCTCGCTCTGGTTCTTCTACATTTTTCGCCTTGGTCTGGTCGTTTTCGCCGCCACGCTGAATCTGGACGGGGCGGGCGTCAGCAAGTTTCCGTTCCTCGCGCAACAATCGTTCGGTGCCTGGGCGGTCATCTGTGTTTTCGCATTATGGCAGGCACGACATCATCTCAAGCAGGCGTGGGACAAGGCATGGAACCCACGCGACCCGACCATAAACGACAGCGATGAGCCGATGAGCTATCGCGCCGCGTTTTTCTCGATAGTGCTGGGGCTGACCTTCCTGTTTTACTTCTGTCTGCGCGCCGGAATGTCGTGGGGGATCGTCGCCGGGTTTTTCGGCTTTTATTTCCTGTTGTCGGTGGGGATCGCGCGGGTCCGCGCCGAACTGGGACCGCCCGCACATGAAATGGCGTTCGGAATGAACGGGACGGCGTTCCTGACGATGTTCCTCGGCACCCAGGGGGTCGGTCTGCAAAACCTGACGATCTTTTCGCTGTTCTTCTGGTTTTCCGGGCGTGGCTACCGCACGCACCTTATGCCCGGAATGCTGGAGGGGATGCGGCTCAGTCAGGGGCTAGACGGTAAGGGGAGTCTGCGCGGAACCGGCTATGCGATGTTGTTCGCCGTCTTCGTCGGCACGGTAGCCAGTTTCTGGGCGGCACTTCACCTTCAATATGGCGCGGGGATCAACGCCATGACGAACCATAACTGGGGCCAGTTCGGCGAGGTTTCTGCGGCTGCGGCACTGCCGCGCCCCCCGGATATCAACGGGCAACTGGCAATGGTGGCGGGCGGCATTGCCGCGTTCGGAATGATGTACATGCGTACCCAGTTCGTCTGGTGGCCCTTCCACCCGGCGGGCTACGCGATCGCCCTGACGTACGGCGGCGAGTACTACTGGTCGTGCCTCCTGATCGCGTGGGGCTTGAAGTCGCTCATCCTGCGCTACGGAGGAATCGGCATGTACCGGCGAATCGTCCCGTTTATGTTCGGCTTGATCCTGGGCGAGTACACGATCGGCGCGTTTTGGAGCCTGTTGTCCGTGTTCGTGAACAGCGGCGCAATCATCAATATCAAGACCTACGATTTCGC
>JACMMA010000042.1 GCA_014379275.1 Armatimonadota bacterium
ACGATTTCATGGTCGAGAGTTCGATCGCCGAGCGCAGATAAAAGTCGGGCGCGGCGGGGTAGACGATACCCTCGCGGCCGCCGGTGCGCTTCTTCTTCGCGTCGAACGATTCGATGCGCACGGTGACGGGTCGCACCGCAGAAACGGAGTGGTCGAAACTGAGCGTGAGTTTGGCGAGGTTCGTTTCCGGGTTGCGGACCGGGAGCAAGCCGCTCGTCAGTGCCGCACTCCATTTACCTTTCGCCGCGCCGCTAACCGTCAGCAGCGCCGCCCCGGACGGCGTAGTGGATTTGGAAACGTCGATCGTCCCGACCGGCTTCAGCGCGGCACGGGCCGTGACGCCCGCGGCGGCTGGCGCGGCAGACAAACCGGACCATGAGGCCGACCCGTTGAAGTCCTGCCGGAGCAACACCCCGCCCGCAACGGCTGTGGTGGGGGCGGATGTCACGGCGGTGGGGACGCATGCCGCCAGAGTGAGCATCGCGGAAACCGAAAACGCTCTGGATAAGAATCGGACCATCTTTTGAACTCCTGAAATTAAAATGGGTATTGACGAATCGTGTCGTCGGATCGAGAACCGCTATTTGTCACTTCGTGTATCCGTACGGAACGGGAATGCGGGCAGACCGACGCCGTTGGTCAAACTGCCGATGGGGTTTCGCGCCCAGTTATAGCGTACCGCAGTCGGCGCGGAAACCTCCGCGCTCGAAAGCGTGACCGTGTCGCCTTTTATCACGGCATCCGCCCATTTCCAGACACCGTCCGCCCCGGCGATAGCGAACCCGCGCAACGGTCCGCCGTCGCGGGACCGCAGGCCGCCGTCGGTGTGGCGGAACCGTAGCCGCGCCTCGCTGTCTTTAATCTCCATCCGCTCCAGAACCGGACCCGAGTAAGCCGTCTTTCGGTCATACTCGTTCGCCAGCGCGACCAGGGCGAGCCGCCGTCCGACGTCCTGCTTATTCTTCGGGTGAATGTCGTACGGGCGATCCGCGTCCGCCAGATCGATAGCGGTCGCCATACCGGTATGGGGCAAGGAAAGTGTATTCGCCTGCGCCTCCCGCAGGATAGCCCAATCGTCGTTCTCGACCGGCTTCGTTTGTACCGCCAACCAGCCCGCCAGCTGCACGAAAAGGAAAGGAAAGTCGCCCTGTTTCCAATTGGTGCGCCAGTCGCGGATCATCGCGGGAAAGAGCGTGCGGTACTGGATCGCGCGTTCGGGACTGTCGCCATTGCCTTCGCCCTGATACCAGATCACGCCTTTGATCGCATAGGGCATCAGCGGCGCGATCATCGCGTTGTACAACACGGTGGGGCGGGACGCACTACCGGGGCCATCCGGCGGATTCGGTTTGCTCGGGATACGCTTGCCCTCCGCCTTCGCCTTCTCCGCCGCCAATTCCCATTTCGGCAGGGTTTCGGATTCGTAGACAGATAGCGCGGCAGGATGCGCGGCGATGCGTGCCTCCCAGTCGGGAAACAGGGGGCGAAGGTCGGGCGAGGCTTCCAGTGCGGGTCGGCTGGTCCAGGCTTCCGCCGGGGTCCCGCCCCACGTGGAATCGATCAGCCCGACGGGTACGCCCAATTCGCGGTGCAGTTCCCGCCCGAAAAAGTATGCCACGGCACTGAACTTCCGGACCGTCGTCGGATCACAGACCGCCCAGGAATCGTCCAGTGCTCGGACGTCGGGTTTCGGTTCGGTGCTCGTCGCCTTCCGGACGGTGAACAGGCGAATATCCGGCGTGGTGGCAGCGGCGATCTCGGCGTCGGCATCGCGGGACTTCTCCACCGGCCACTCCATATTCGACTGCCCGGAGCAGACCCAAACCTCGCCGACAGCGACGTTGTTCAGCGTTTGCGTGTTCTTGCCGGTTATGGTGAGTTTGAGTCCGGTAGCCGCCTTCTGTTGGGGCAGGGTGATCGTCCACTTCCCGTCCGATCCGGCGACGGTGGAGGCACTGTCTTTCCCCAGCGTCACCGTGACCGATTCGCCGGAATCCGCCCTGCCCCAGACCGGAATCGGTCGCGAGCGTTGCAGGACAAGGTTATCGGTGAAAAGGGCGGCGGCGCGGACATCCGCCCATGCGGTCGCCGCCGGAAAACAAAGGGCCGCAAGAAGAGAAGTGCAAACCGTCCGGCGTAGAATTGATCTCGGTGTTGTTCGACTCATTGTGGGCGAAAGTTTGGGGGCGGGGCAGTCGCCCCGCTTTTACGTCGCGCGAGAAATAACCGGAACCCCGCGATTCGCGGGGTTCCAGGGTTCGCAGTTAATCGTTGTCGGAGATCGTCCAGATCCCGCACGGTCGGGTACTGTCCGCCAGACACAGATAGCGATTCTTGTTCCTGTAACCGGCGGGATAGGTGAGTCCCTGCGTCTTAATGGTCTGCTCCGGCTTGAACCACTTGGCGTGTCCGTCGGCGAACAAATAGTTCCACCCGCCGGAGTGTGCTATCTTCGTACTGGCGAGGTTCACCTGAGCGCTGGGGGAACCGACACGGTACCCGTCAATCGCTCCAATCTCGTTGTCGGAGCGGTGCGCTTCCGCGACGATAGCGACGCTCGCGGGCGCAGAAAGGTCAGCGAGCGGTCGACCCGGCGTGATGCTCGTGTTGGCAACCGTGAAATCTTCCGCCAACCACGGATAGTCCGCGCCGCCGAAGTTATTGACAAGAATCGCATAGGACCGCTTATTGCGCGGTGGAGTTCCCCTTCGGTCTACGGGGTCACTCGGACAAACAAGGTACGGGTTGTTACCACTGCCGTATGCCGTTGTCGTACCCGCTTTCTGCGCATACGGTTCGATAAAGAAGTCCCAGGCGCGTGCCTGAAAATACGGTGAGTAGTGACGCCCTATGGGTAGCGTCTCGTCATAATCCTGCACATATTGCATCATCGCGAGACCGATCTGCTTCTCGTTCGACAAACACGAGGTTTGGCGGGCTTTC
Organism: Armatimonadota bacterium; assembly: GCA_014379275.1. GTDB lineage: Bacteria > Armatimonadota > Armatimonadia > Armatimonadales > Armatimonadaceae > JACMIU01. Next base: position 2,944 of record JACMMA010000042.1, read on the forward strand.
TCGCGGGCTTGCGCGAAGACGGGAAAAAGTATCGCGGCGAGGATGGCGATAATCGCGATGACGACGAGCAGTTCAATCAACGTGAACGCGGAAAAACGACTACGGATATTGGACTCGAAACGATTTCTGACGGAGATCATTGTCTGACCCTTTCTTGCGTTGGAAGGCAACCCACCATCCTGGTGGTCTATTCGAATATTCTGCGTGTGAACTTTGCTAACCTAACGATAAATCAGCTACGTTTCATTATAACACATGATTTTTGGTGCCGTCAAGGAAACTAGCGGATTAATCCGAGGGATTGTAAAAATGCGTGACAGGGCGCACGGTTGCCTAATGCGTCGCAGATTCGCCCGAAGGGGTGCATGGGCGAACCCGATTCTGTTTCCCGCCGAGCGACAGGAGAATAGGTGGTTTTCCTGCTTGTTCTTCTAGCCATTGAAAGAAATATTCGAGCGCCCAACTTCCGCTTAGCCGCAGAAAGAAGGTGCACTTAGAGTGCTCGCCGTATTGCGAAGGCGAGTCAGGGGGTTCCGACTTGAGAACCCCCGTTTTCGGCCTTTTAGTCGTTGTCGGAGATCGTCCACATGCCGCACGGACGGGTCGTGCTGTACAGACAGTTGTAGCCGTTCTTGTTTACGAATCCCGCACTGTAGTTCACACCGGGGGTACGCACCGTCTGCTCGCCCTTGAACCACTTGGCATGTCCGTCGGCGAACAGATAGTTCCAACCTCCAGAGTGCGGGATAATCTGATTCGCGGTCGAGACTTGCGCCGACGGGGCAGCAACGCGGAACAGGAAATTCGTCCCGATGGAGTTGTCAGGGCGGTGTGCCTCGGCGACAATAATCGTCCCTGCGGGGGAACCGATGTCCGCTATCGGTCGCCCCTCGGTAAGACCGCAGCCAGTACACGGATACACTTCCGGTTTCCACGGATAATCCGCAGTCCCGAACGCGCTCATGGTGATGGCATAGGAGCGCGTACTCCGGTTTCCATTGCCGCCCGTGCGAACGATGGCGTCGCTCGGGCAGACAAGATACGGGTTCTTGCCGTTTCCATATGCCGCGTTTGCTATGGTCCCGGCACCCTGGGCATACGGCTCGATATAGTTGTCCCACGCATAAGCGGTGCCGCCCGGCGTGTAGTAACGACCCGGAGGCAACGTCTCATCGTAGTCGGACACATACTGCATCATCGCAAGACCGATCTGCTTCTCGTTCGACAGACAGGTGGTCTGTCTCGCCTTCTCGCGGGCTCGCGCGAACACCGGAAAAAGTATCGCTGCGAGGATAGCGATTATCGCGATCACAACGAGTAGTTCGATCAACGTGAATGCGGAAACACGACCGCGCATATTGGACTGGGAACGATTCTGTACGACGATCATAGTCTATAACCTTTCTTTGGAAGGACCCCACCGCCCTGGTGGGTCATTTGATATCTACGGCGCGAATGTGCCGGACACCGCAATACGACTTTAACAATGTCACTAGCGCACCCTCTGTCCGAGTGACCTTCCGTCGCCAAATGCTGTCAACCGGGACACGGCGGCATGCCACGAAAACAAACTACAGGGGTCAAATCGGATCTGCAAACCTAACGATAAATCAACTGTCATGCATTCTAACACGGGTTTCCGACCGGCGTCAAGGACGCCGTGCACATTTTTTGACCGAGGGCGCCGCCTCTCAGCGAGAAGGCATCGCAGTGATCGCGATCTTGCCCCGACTACCGCCCCCGGTCTCGACGGAAAAGACGAGGCGATAAAGGCCGGGGTTCGGGGAGTCCTGAACACCACGCGGCTGGGAAACGTCCTCGATCGCCACGGTGAACGGGCCGGACGCCGCCACACGCAGGTTCAGTGACCGCCCCGCCTGCTCCAGTCGCACCCCGTCGCTGGTCCGGGTGACGGTCGCGGTTGTCAGCCATTGAAAGGAGGCGCGGACGGGTCGGTCGCCCGTGGTCCATTCGTCGGTGATCGAGACGCTACGGTCGGGATACATCCGA
>JACMMA010000311.1 GCA_014379275.1 Armatimonadota bacterium
CTCCCCCGATCTCAACCGCCCGCCGGGCTCGCTGCTCGTACAACTGCTACCCCTGCGGCACCCCCTATCGCTGCCCGTGACCTGCGGGGGGGCGGGTAGGGGTCCCGGCCCCACTCCCCGCTGACCGCCGGCCAATGCATTATTTTTGAATCGCCGCGAATCCTGCCCCATTCAGAGTGAATGAGCCGATCTGCCCGGAGTCCCGTGCCGCGGTATAGGGAACCATACGAGCGTTCTCGACGCGCACCCTTACCGTTCCGTCCGTGAGACTTTGCAGGGTGACCGTGCCGCCGCCCGCACTATGCCACTGTTTCAGGGTTGTGTCGGTGGCGTCACTGGCGGGCTTGGACGAAAAGATAACAAAGGCATTCTTGTTCATCACACGATCTACCACGCCCCCCAGCGGGAGCGACACGCCCTCGCGAACGCCCGCCCTATCCGCCATCACCACGGTTACGGAACGCAGTTGCGCGTTCCGGACATCGGAGAAGTACACCTGTACCGAGTTTCCGTTCTCTCCCAGCCGCGGAACGACCGCGCCCAGGTTGAAGTCGCCGCTGGTTGTGGAAAGTGCGTCAGTTGGCGTGTTCGTGTCCGCACTCGCCTCCGAGAAGACCAGGATCCCCTGTCCCTCGGTCAATGTTTCGCCGCTAACGGGCGGCAATTCGCCGTTGGGCGACGGAGTCGGTGCCGGTGTCGGGAGCGGAACCGGGGTTGCCGACGGTGACGGGCTTGTCCCCGGAGTCGGGAAGGGCGACGGCGTGGGCAGACTAACCAGGTCATCGTTACTATCGTCTCCCCCGCCGCACCCGGAAATGATTGACATCATTGTCAGTGTAGTGGCCGCGCAGATCATGGTGCGGCGCCACCCAAGCGAACTAAATTGCATCGTGAGATTCTCCATAAAACAGTTGGTATCTCCCCATCATTACCCGAATCGTTGTTTTTTCACACGATGCCAGGCTTTCGCCAAAAAGCCGCTCGGCGGCGGGAACGATATCGTAGCTGGGGTTTGTTCTTCTAAAGAATGCGATTTCGTCAACAAGGAAGCACCGCAAGAAAGTCCCGATTATGAACAACTCGTTTCCCCACCGTCTGGAAGTCGGCAACACGATCCCCTTCCACAGTTTCGATACTATTCACGGGAAAACCGTACAGATACCCGACCCGAACACGCACTGGGTGCACTTGCAGTTCCGCCGCTATGCCGGTTGCCCCGTTTGCAATCGACATTTACGGACCTTCGCAAAGCGGGCGGACGAGGTCGCCGCGGCGGGCATCCGCGAGATAGCGGTATTTCACTCGTCCGCGAAGGAAATGCGTACGTACCAGGGCGAGCTACCGTTCGCCACCGTTGCCGATCCCGAGAAGATACTCTACCGGGCGTTCGGCGTGGAAGCGTCGGCGATGTCGCTGTTGAACCCGAAAGCATGGGGGGCGATGGTAACGGGAGCCGTCCGCGTCCGTGCGGCGACGGTCGCCGAGGGCGGCAAGTTCGGTTTGCCCGCCGACTTCCTGGTCGCCCCGGACGGACGCTTGGTCGCGGTGCATTACGGGGAACACGCGGACGACCAGTGGAGCGTGAACGATCTGCTCGCTTTAGCCGCCCACGCCACGTAAAATGATTACGATGACGCGGGTCAGGTCTTCCACGTCGCCGGGGATCTCGAACAACGCCACATCCTGAGTCACGGATTCAGACGCCCGATCCAGTACAGCAAACTGTCCGACATTGCCGATTGCCACGGCACCCTATAGTAGCGGGGCCGACTTCGGCGACATGGGAGCCAATGAATATTACCTTTCGCCCATCACGCGCGGGATTGCGCCTTCGTAAGCGTCGCGCAGGGCGGACAGCGGCACATCTACCAGACCGGCGACATCGAACCGCTCGGTTTTTTTGACCTGCCCGATGAACAGCGCCTCGATGCCGTGACGTTCCGCGATGTCAAGGAGCGAATTCTGGCGATCACCTTCCGTAACCGAGACGATAATACGGCTCGTCGCCTCGCCGAATAGGATCGCGCTCCACGGCTGGACCGCCCCGGTCTGGGAGTCTTTCCCGGTGCCGGGATCGTCGAAGTCCGCGATGGCGACGCGCACTTCCGCGCCCCGGTTCCCGGCAAGGCACGATTCCGCGATGGCGACGAGTGCGCCACCGTCCGAACAGTCGTGCGCCGAGTGGAGAAGATTCGCGGCAATCGCTTCGCGTGTCACCGCTTGCACGGCGATCTCGCCCGCGATGTCGAGCGTCGGTTTGCCGGTGTCCTGCCCGTGTATTAGCGACAGGTACTCGCTCCCCGCGATGCCGGTGATGTTCCCCGAACCGGCGGGGCGCAAAAGGTAGATCAGGTCGCCGTCGTTCTGGAAAGCCATCGTGCAGGGCGTCACTCCGGGCGCGAACACGCCGACCATGCCGACCGTGGGCGTCGGGTATATCGCGTTCTCGGGCGTCTCGTTGTAGAACGAAACGTTGCCCGATACGACCGGCGTCCCGAACGCCTCACACGCCGCCGCCATGCCGTTCACCGCCTGCGTGAACTGCCAGAACCCGGACGGTTTTTCCGGCGACGGGAAGTTGAGACAGTCCGTGACCGCTTTCGGGATGGCGCCGACGCACGAGATATTGCGCGCGGCTTCCGCGACGGCGATCTGCGCCCCGACGAACGGGTCGAGATACACGAAGCGCGGGTTGCAGTCGGTCGTGATCGCGATTCGTGCCCCGTTCGCCTCGCGGAGCGACAGTACCGCCGCGTCGCCGCGACCGGGCAGCACTTCGGTCTGCGTTTGCACCATCGTGTCGTACTGCTCCCACACCCATCGTTTGCTCGCGATGCTCGGCGACGCCAGCAGTTGGAGCAAGACCGCGTTGTAATCGTCCGGCTCGGGAAGCGCGGTAAAATCGGCGGACTGAACGCGGGCGATGTACTCCGGCTCGGCGGCGTCCAAAAAGTACGTCGGGCAATCGTCGGCGAGCGACTTGGCGGGAATATCGGCTTTGACTTCACCGCTGTCCTTGACCACCACGCGCCCGGTGTCCGTGACAAAGCCGATATACGCGGCGTTCAAGCCCCACTTGTGAAACACGGCGGCGACTTCGGCTTCGCGCCCCTTCTCGACCACGGCGAGCATCCGTTCCTGCGATTCGGACAGCATCGTTTCATACGCGGTCATGCCCGACTCGCGGCGCGGCACCGCTTGTACGTCGATCTCCATGCCGAGGTTACCCTTCGCCGCCATCTCGCACGTCCCGCACGTCAAGCCCGCCGCGCCCATATCCTGAATCCCGACGATCCCACCGGTCGCGAGGGCTTCAAGCGTGGCTTCGATCAGCAGTTTTTCCGTGAACGGGTCGCCGACCTGCACGTTCGCCCGC
>JACMMA010000312.1 GCA_014379275.1 Armatimonadota bacterium
ATGATCAGCCAGCCGTGTTGCGCCGCCGGGTCGTTGTTCCAGCGCGGGATCAAGAATTTGGCGAATGTTGTGGCGTACACCGCGACGAACAAAACCCCGATCGCGATCAACATCGGTATATTGAGCGGCGCATTCCCGGCGGCGAACGACCCCGACGGCGGGGGGGGCAGCACGGGCTTGTCCGACTCTCGTGTCGTTTCCGGGGGGTCCGCTTGCGGTTGCGCTTCGCTTTCGCTCGGGGGAACCGGAATGGTTTTCGGGAGCGGGTTTTCCGTGCCTTCAGTCAGGGTTTGGTGTGTGGGATCGTTCATTTTGCCTTTATACCGAGCGGAGGGAAGTTCAAGATGCGCTACAGGGCGACATTTCGCTGACGGCTGTCATTATATCCCGATCCGCGAAATTGAACCGTTTCTGCGGAATTTACTTAATACGCCCGCTCCTCATACGTTCATTGTATTCGGCACGTTCCACACAGATTACCCGACACCTGTGAGAATAAAGCACGCCAAACACAGGGTACAATCGCTGTTTTAGCGACAGGTTGTGCAGATGCGCGTAAAAGTCGGGCAGCGATCTCGCGCGGACAGTCGACATTTCGGACGACAAATCTTCTGCATGCCGTGCGCGAGACACCTAGAGAAAGTCACGCAGACCGGAATCGCTTCAGCCATTTCTCGCCCGTTGCCGGAGCGGCACGGCGAACTTCGTCGGCAAAGTCGGCGCGAAAGTGCGCGTACTCGTCGCGCAAGTCGGTGTAATGAAATACCGCCCGCTGCCAGTCGGGGTGGGCTTCCCCGTCCGATATCTTCGAATCGGCGATCGAAAGAAATGCCACGTCTCCCTCACGCTCGAAGACGAACGCCGGTTGTCCTTGTTCGCCCTCGTCGTAAACATATGTCGCGACCTCGTCTGCCGCGAACGCCTCCATGACGCCGTCGAGTTCTGTCAGCCAATCCCCGAAACAGACGTCGTCAGCGCCGAAGTAGCCCATGTACGGAACCACCCTGCCGCCGATCACAAGACGAAAACCGCCGTGGATGTGGCTGTCTTCTCGGAGGGAGGGAAGAGGCACCCGCTTGGTGCCTTCTTCACCGTCCTCCAGAACTGCTAAATTCTCGAAGCGTAACGTAACGGTAGGCACCGGTTTGGAATTCATCGCTTTTCCCCCTTCATTTATCCTAACAACTCGATCTCCGTCTCGGTCAGGCGATCCGAAATCGCCATGACTGTATCGCTCTCTTCCTCCGTGAGTTCGGCTCGTTCAAGGACAGAAGGTGTACTCACACCTAAAAAATCGATCAATTCGTTCGTTGTCATGTTCGCTCGTAAACCGCGCTTAAAGTAGCGGCATAGCGCCGTCTTCTGTTGATCCATGTCTCCGCGTGCCTCACATATCTCAGACGCGGCGCGATCTGATAGCCACGCGACAAATCCCATGTATTCTGTATCCGAAGCCGTGTCACTGTCAAACATCTCGTACCCCACCGGCTTATCCATCCCCGTCCGGCACGCTTGCCACCAATTCCGCGATCCACGGGGCGGACTCGCCGTCGCTCGGGGCACGCCAGTCGCCGCGCGGGGATAGCGAGCCGCCGCTGCCGACCTTCGGGGAGTTCGGGACGCAGGAGCGTTTGAACTGGCTGGTTTGGAAGAACCGCCACAGAAATTCGCGGAGCCACCGCTTCACGGTCGGCAGGTCGTAGGAAACGCGCTTCGCTTCGGGGTAGCCGTCCGGGAACCCGCCGTCATGGGCGTCGTGCCACGCCGTCCAGCACAGGAACGCGACTTTACTGGGGCGGAACCCGAACCGCGTGGTGTAGTACAGGTGGAAATCCTGAAGCGGGTATGGCCCGATCTTCGCTTCCGTGCTTTGCGCCGGTTCGGTTTTGTTTGTCTCGGTTTCGCCGTGCGGGACGAGTTCGGGGGAGATTTCGGTTTCCACGATGGAAAGTAGCGTCCCGGACGCCGCATCGCCGAACTGGTTGGTGCCGATCACCCAGCGGATCAGGTACTGGATCAGGGTTTTCGGTACCGACGCGTTGACGTTGTAATGGCTCATGTGGTCGCCGACGCCGTACGTACACCAGCCGAGTGCGAGTTCGGATAGGTCGCCCGTGCCGAGCACCAGACCGTTGTTGAAGTTGGCAAGCCGGAACAGGTGCGAGGTACGTTCCCCGGCTTGCACGTTCTCGAACGTGATGTCATACACCGGTTCGCCCCCGTGAAACGGATGATCTAAGTCTTTGAGCATTTGTAGGCATGACGGGCGAATGTCGATCTCTTTCGCGGTGACACCCAGGGCGTTCATCAGGTCATGCGCATTGGTCTTCGTTTTTTCCGTGGTCGCGAAGCCGGGCATCGTGTAGGCTAGGATGTTCTCGCGCGGCAGTCCCAACTTATCCATCGTCTTCGCGGCGACGATCAGAGCGTGTGTGGAATCCAGCCCGCCGGAAACCCCGATCACGATCTTTTGTATGCGTGAACTTTGTAACCGCTTGGTCAGCCCGGCGACCTGAATGTTGTACGCCTCGTAGCACCGTTCGTCGCGCACGGCGGCGTTGGTCGGCACGAATGGGAACCGCTCGACGCGGCGGCGAAGCGGGATGTCGGTCGCCTCCGGTAGGTCCAGATGTATCGAAATGCGGCGTACTTTCCGGTCCCCAAAGTCGTGCGCGGAATCGGTGAACGACGACAGGCGCGTCCGCTCATTTGTCAGCCGCTCCAGGTCGATGTCGGATACGATCAGCCGTTCGCCGTCCGCGAACCGCTCGGACTCCGCTAGTAGGTCGCCGTTCTCGTAGATCAGCGCGTGCCCGTCCCAGGCGAGATCAGTGGTGGACTCGCCCGCGCCCGCCGCCGAGTACAGGTATGCGGCGACGCATCGCCCGGAGTGCCCGGCACACAGCGTTTTGCGCCATTCCGCCTTGCCGATGGTGATATTCGACGCCGACAGATTGCAAAGCACCGTCGCGCCGTTCAACGCGGCGAACGTCGACGGCGGTACGGGTGTCCAAACGTCCTCGCAGATTTCGGCATGCAACGCGAAACCGGGAATATCGTCCGCCGTAAAGACGAGGTCGGTCCCGAACGGCACGGTCGCGCCGAGCAACGACACTTCACCCATGCCCGCGTCCCGCGCCGAAGCGAAATACCGCTTCTCGTAAAACTCGCGGTAGTTCGGCAGGTACGATTTCGGAACGACGCCGAGGATTGCGCCCCTGTGTAAAACCACGGCGCAGTTATACACCCGGTTCTCAAACCGGAGCGGTGCCCCGACGACGAGAACGCAGGAAATATCGGACGATGCGTCGCGAAGGCTGTCGAGCGCGGTGCGTACCGCGTCTAGGAGGGCGTCCTGATGAAACAGATCGTCGCAGGTGTATGACGAGATCCCGAGTTCGGGGAACAGGCATACCTGCGCGTGGTCGTCGGCGGCGCGCCGGGCGAGGGCGAGCGTACGTTCCGCGTTGAACACGGGGTCGGCGACTTTGACGTCGGGGACGGCGACGGCGACCCGCACGAAGCCGTGCGTGAACGGCGAGAAGAAGTTTTGCGCGATCGGGGACAGGACAGGTTCGGTACTCATGCTACGATTGTACCGCTATTTTGCAGTTCGTGTAAAATACACACAATATGGTACGGTGCGTTTTTCTGGGTTTGTCACCCACGGGGGTTTCACCCACCGGTAGAAGCCCCCGAAACTACTTATCCCGGCGCGGCGACGCGTTGCGCATGCGGAGCATCGAGAAATGAAGCGTGGAATCCTGGATCGCGTCGTGCAGGGTCCAGAGCGAGGGCGTGATGCGCAGTTCGGTATCTTCGGCGGTAACGGCTTCGAGCAGATCGCCGACCGGGCGCACGCTTTGCGGCACGACCGGCACTTTCGACGTGTAGTAGCCATCCATTCCGGTCGGCAGAAACAGGTCCGAGGGTAGCCGGTACGCGTACAGTTGGCAGTGGCAGAGTTTGCTGATCCAGCCGGATTCGACCACGATCACGCGCTTCGCGGCGGTCTGAGAAAGAAAGCGGTAGCGATCACTCGCGGATGTTTTCGGGGTCGCCCAGTAGCCGATGCGCGGGCAGTCGCGGGGGAATAAGTACAGCGCGGCGCGGTCCGGGGCGATGGCCCACACGAACGCTTCGCCGCCGGGCTGACCGGACGCAGGCTGTGGTTCGAAGCGCGTGATAGTCGCGTCCTCCGAAAAATGAAGCAGGTATTGCGGTGCGTCCGACATGGCGTTATTTTACCCGAAAGAAAGCGAGTCGCCCACGGAAATCGTGCGCGCGATACTGTCCACACCGGGTATCAGGTTCACACCGAAATAAACCTTCCCGGTTTGTGGATTGCGGCGAAACGTCGCCAGCGTCGCGAGCGGTTCCGCACCCATTTTCGCCCCGGACCCCTGGTCAATCGTGGTCACCGAACAGCGGTCGCACGGCTTGACAGAATGAAACACCGCACCATTATTGAGCCGCACGGTTTGCCAACTGTCTTCCGCCCACGCCGCAACGTCGCCGGACACGACGATGTTCGGACGAAAGCGATCCATCGGCACCGGAGCCGCCAGGCGCATGTTCAGATCCGCCAGGGAAGCTTCCGTCGCGAGCAACATCGGGAACGCGTCGGCGAATCCCGCGCCGTCGTCCGGCGTCACGGCGTATTCGGGTTTGACGCGCCGCGAAAAATCGTCCGGTACCCGCGTTAACCGTACCGGTATCCGGAGCGCGTCCGAGAAAAAGGCGGCGGCGGCGTCCCCGCAATCGAGCGCATCGCCGGTAAATGCCCAGACAGACACATCGCGGCGCGTCAATTCCCGGTCCGGTAGGAATGGCAAAGCGTACGTCATGTCGTCATACCCGATCGTGAGCGTGCCGACCGCACCGACCTCCACACGCATCCGCGCCATTTGGGGGTGCGAGCGCTGTGAAAGGAAGGCACCCGTGTCTGCATGAACCAGCATCCAGTGGCGGTCGTACCGCAACCCCCGCGCTTCCACCGTCGCGGAGGTACTGGCAACTCCCCGGCAACCCTTGATCGGGTAAATGTGCAAAGCGGAAACGATCGCCGTCATCTTACTTGGTGGTATCCGCCTTCGGTTGCATCGCCGACGGCAGCATCGCGAACACGTTGCGCCGGTCCGGTGCGAAATATTTCTCGGCGACCCGCTTCACATCCGCCGCCGTGACCGCCGTGAGTTTGTCATAGCGGCGATTCACTTCGTCCGGCGTCCCGAACAAAAGGTCGGCGGACGCCAGCGCATTGGCTTTGGATTCGGTGCCGATCCGTCCGAACACTTCCGTGGTCAGAAGTTGATTCTTCGCCTTCGCCAGTTCGGCGTCGGTGACGGCTGTCACGCGAAGTTTCTCTACTTCGTCAAGCAGCGCCTTTTCGACATCGGCGGGCGCTTTACCCGAGTTGGCGACGGCGAAAAAGAAGAACATGCCACCGTTGAGCAGGTCAAATCCCCCGCCCTGCGCCTGCAGTGCCAACTGTTGATCCCGGACCAGGGTGCGATACAGTCGCGCCGATTGCCCCGACGATAAGATCTGCGTGATCACGTTGAAAACCGGCGCGTCCGGGTCGTTCGGTGCCGGGACCCGGTACGCCACCCCGACCGCCGGGAGCGGGGCGAGTTTATCGTAGAACGTTTCGTTTTTCGCCGGTCCGGCTTCCTCTTTCGGCAAGGAGATACGCGGAAAAACACCGTTCTGGGATTTCGGTATCGCCGCGAAATACTTTTCCACCATCTTCATGGCGTCGCCGGTCTTGAAGTCGCCGACCAGCACCAGTGTCGCGTTGTCGGGCTTGTAATACGTGTCGTGGAACGCTTTGACGTCGGCGAGTGTCGCGGCATCGAGATCGGGGATCGAGCCGATCGGGGGATGATCGTACGGGTGGCCGACCGGGTACGCGAGCGACAGGACGTTCTTGATCAATTCGCCGTAAGGCGCATTGGCGACGCGGGAGCGGTACTCCTCTTTGACGACGTCGCGCTCTGATTTCAGGTTCGGCTCGTCCACGATCAACGTCGCCATCCGGTCCGCTTCCAGAAACAACACGCGTTCCAGGGCGTTCACCGGCACGGTTTCGTAGTAAAGTGTCTGGTCGAACGAGGTTCCGGCGTTGTACGCGCCGCCGATCTGCTCGACATAACGGGCGTGCCCTTCCGCCGGGACATTCTTGCTGCCCTTGAACATCAGATGCTCAAAAAGGTGTGCAAACCCGGACTTGCCTTTCGGCTCGTCCTTAGACCCGACACGGTACCACACCTGTACGGTAACGACCGGGGCGCGGTGATCTTCGAGCGTGATGACTTTCAAGCCG
>JACMMA010000313.1 GCA_014379275.1 Armatimonadota bacterium
CGCCCCGCCTGCTCCAGTCGCACCCCGTCGCTGGTCCGGGTGACGGTCGCGGTTGTCAGCCATTGAAAGGAGGCGCGGACGGGTCGGTCGCCCGTGGTCCATTCGTCGGTGATCGAGACGCTACGGTCGGGATACATCCGAACCGTCCGCTCCGCCTTCGCCACCTGCCCGCGATAGAGCGGTGTTAGATCCACCACATCCCCGACAACGCCGTTCGTTACGGGGAGGGCACGAATCTCCGCTTTGCCCGTGATGTCCTGCAATGCGCCGTCGAAGCGCAGCAGGTTATGCCCTTCGGGGCCGACGCGGAACGTCGTCCACCGGGAACTGTTCTGCGAGTAATTCCACAGGTTGAGTTTCGCGGCGCGCATCTTGTCGTAACTTTCGGTACCGAGGTCCAACGCCCAGCGCACGCCACCGGCTTCGAGCACGAAACTTCCCACGTCCATGTGACCGTGCGATTGGTTGGGAGTGCCGCCCTTGATCGCGAGATACGTCGCGTTCGGATCGCCCCACGCCGACCGCAGAACGGCTATCGGCAACGACCCCGACGCCGTCCAGTGTAGCGGTAACGCCGTTGCCGCGCGCATCGGGGGCAGTTCCGGGTTCCACCAGAGCACCTCCAGCGCGAAATGCCGACTGAGCGGGATGTCGCGCCGCTCCCCCGCCGGTGCATCGAGAATGGTCCGGTGCGCCGCCGCCAGATTTTCCAACTCCTCGCGGGCAGTCTCGCGCCGCCCTCGCTCTTTCGCGAACCAGAGTAATATCGGTTCGGATTTGCCGCGCTTATGATAGTCCGAAAAATTGTAGTCCTGCCCGGTCGGTGCCTTCATCTGCTCCATGAAATCGGTAGTCTGCAGGAAACCCGGCATCCGATCCAGTCCGCCCGCCGTGCCGAGCACGGAGCGGAGCGCTTCGACCAGGATCACGTGGAACGTGGTGCCATACGCCCAGTAACTCGGCCCCTCGGGATACGAGCCGTCGGGGGCGTAGGCCGCACCCGCTTTGGGAAGATTGCGAACCGCCCGGTCCACGACACGTCGGGCAAGCTCTGGCTCGCGCTCGGCCACGGCGAGCGCCCCGACCACCAACCCGCCATGACACACCTGATTCCAGTTGAAATCGCCGTCCACCCAGGAGTTGGTGCCTTCCTTGACGTCCAGCGAGGGTAACAAGGCGTTCTTGACGATGGCGTTCGCGATCCGCTCCCGTTCCTCCGGTGTCAGGTCCCCGTAAAGCCAGTCCAGCCCGACACCCGCCGCCAGCGCGGCTTCGCCAACGTCGAGAAAATGACTCGGGCGCCATTCCGGCAAGTCCGCAAGCTGCAGCAACTCCTTTCGCGCACGCTCGAAATAACGCTTGTCCCCGGTGAGACGGTACGCCAGCGCGAGTGTCAGGATTCGCCCCTGCACTTTGCGTACCGGATCAAGCAGGAAGCCGGTCGGGGGATAGACAAGCGGCTCCGATACGAGCTTACTCTCGGCGTCGTTTTGCAGCAGTGCCAGAAGTTGCTGACTGATTTCATCCTTCCGGCTTTTGACGGCGGTGATCCGCGCGGGATCGGCGAACAGGCGTGGGTGCGGCGGCAACCGTTTCCAGTTCGCATCCGTCAGCGGGAGAGCCGCCGGTGAGGAGGCCGGGGTTTGAGTCATGCCGTCAGGGTTCTCGGATTCGGAATGGTTGACATCAGCGGCGATAAGCGGCGACGGGAGCAGAATCAGAAATGTGCCCGTTGCGACGCAGGAGAGTAGGTTTTGCATTCGATGTTTCTAGCAAAAACGATGAAAAGTGATCAAACGGGAATGCGCGCATCGCCGTCCATGGCGGATATCATCTGCGGGCGGGCGGCGCCGTGGAGTTGCGCAGGATCAGTTCCGGGACCAGAATATGCGCCGGGTCGAAGCCGATCTTGTCGCTACCTTCGATCCGCGCCACCAGTAGTTTCGCACTCGCCATACCCATTTCGAACAACGGCAGACGCACCGTGGTCAGTTTCGGAGTCGTGAGCGACGCGATTAGAACGTCGTCGAATCCCACCAACGAAAGGTCGTCCGGGAGTGACAGGCCGATGCCCCGTGCCGTTTCCATGACTTTGACCGCGATGTCGTCGTTGAACGCCAGGATTGCCGTGGGGCGCGAGTCCGGGTTGCCGAGTAACTGTTTCATGTCCTTGTCTTCGTCACTCATATACAAGTTCGACAGCAACGCGGCGTCGGGGGTGGGTAGCCCCCGTTCGCTCATCCAGGCGAGGTATCCCTCGTAGCGTTCACGGGTGCTATGGCGTCCTTTCCATTGCCCGACGTAAGCGATGCGCCGGTGCCCCAGTGCGAACAGGTGATCGAGGGCGATCTGCACCCCTTTCCGGTTGTCGATCGTGATAAAGGGGACGCCCTCGACCCTGGTAACGGAGGATACCAGCGAGACCGATAACCCGAGCCCGACCAGTCCGGGGATGACGTCCGAATTCTCGTCCGGCGCGACCACGATCACGCCATCGGTGCGCTGGTCGGAAAAGGCGGATGACGAAAGCTCCGCGGTTTTCCAGGGGTGGGTGTACAGTAGAACATGGTAGCCGGCTTCCGCCGCTCCGGCGACGACGCCGTCGAGAATGCCGACCGAGTACAGGTTATGGATCGCGTTGCCGCCCGCCCAGTTGAACAGGACGCCCAGTGTGCTGGTGCGCTGGCGTCTGAGACCGCGCGCCATGGCGTTGGGGGAATAGTTCAGTGTGGCGGCGATCTCCGTGATGCGGCGCCGGGTGGCGTCCGCGACCCGCGTATTAGAGCGTGCGCCGTTGAGCACGACCGAGACCGCCATGGTGCTGGTCTCCGCACGTTTGGCGATATCTTTGAGAGTGATTCGTTTGCCGCTATCCATAGATTCCATTCCTGATACTGTACCGCATCCGGCTTAACAATGAACCCACACGTTTTAACCTAACGTTAAATCCTCTTTGATTGTAACGTGAATCGGTGCAGTTCGTCAAGGAAAAACGGAAATCGTTTTCGCGCCGGGGGGCATCTTTACTGTGGCAGGAAGTTATAGCCGACCCCGGTCATACCGCCGATCACGGTCCAGAGGATCGCGTTCATCACGTCACCCAGGATCAGTCCGACAAAAAACGGCAGCGCGGAGCGATAGCCGCGCATGCCAGCGAAGCGCAGGAGCGTGGTCTTGCAGAACCATCCGACCAGGATCGAAAACCAGAGTGTCTTCCCCGATACGGTGGATACCCCGATAAAGCCGATGGGGTGTAGTCCGAACCCGGTCCGCGCCCGCAGCAGTAGCAACGCGACGACGCCGACGAAGCCGCCCACGACCTGAAGCATGCCGCCCCAGTCGCCCGGGATCGGCGTGGTGACCAGCCCGCCGGTCATCTGAAGCGGGCGCATCGGACCGGTGCGGAACGCCCAGGTGTTGGGCAGCGTGACCGCCCCGCCGTTGAAGTAGGGCAACCAGAGCGAGGCGGCGAGCGAGACGCCGACCCCGAGAACCACCGAGGTGATCATCGCCGAAAGTAACTGGCGGGGCGCAAGACCGCTGACCTCGGCGGCTTTCGCGCCGCTGAGTATCTCCGGCATCAATAACTCGCGGGTGTCGCGGTAAAACATGCACTCGATCCGTTGCACGGTGTACCACGCTCCCGGGTCGGCGTGCCGGGTGCCCACGGTCGCCCCGACGGCGTCGATCGCCATACAGGGCATGATCATATAGAGCGTCCCCGCTTGCGTCACCACCCAGGAAATCGTAACCAGGGAAAGTGTGAGTAGCAGCAGGCTGAGTGCGATCAGCGGCGCGGGGACGGTGGCGAGCCAGAGCCATACCGCCATTCCGGCGTAGCTCAGCACCAACCCGATTACCGTCGCCCGGTACGAAAACATTTCGCCGCTATCGTCGATGGACGGCGCACGCTCCCCGCCGACCGCCTTCTCCCAAACGTCGCGCAGGTGCCGCCGCGCCGCCCAGAGTGTCCAGACCATCAACCCGAACGCGCCGCCGACACCTTGCTGGGCGTGGAACCGGCGCTCCGCCGGGCTCCCGAGCGAGCCGGGCATGTCCCAGTTGTAGACGGTGCCGATCAGTATCTCCGCCTTATAAAACAAAAAGAAAAACCAGAGCGAGAACGCCACTTCGGCGGGCAACAAGAACGAAAGCCCGACCACGAGCGGGAAGAACAGCATCGGGATCGGTCCGACCTGGTTCCACGGCGATGTGGTCAGGTAGTTGTCGAAATAGATCGCCGTCTGGACGGCGGGGATCGTCGGGTAGAGTTGGTGCAACCCGTTCAGCCCGTGCAAGCCGGTAGTGAACGCCACCGCGCACCACAAAAGCGGATGGCGCAGGATCGGCGGGAGGCGCGTCCCGGGCGTCGGGTCCTCGGCGAGCAGGAGTGGCAGGCTGACGAGCGGGAACACGAACTTTTCGTTCTCGATCCACTGGCGGCGCAAAAGGTTCGCCAGGCTGAACGTGGCGACGAAGAAGCACGCCGCGAACGCCCCCCATCCGAGCAGAGGGCGCACCCACGCCGCCCATGGGATGTGTTCCGCCCCGCGCGGATAGCCGGTGAAGTACGCTTTCGCGGCGTCGCGGTCGCTGAGACTCAGCCAGTCCGGTAGTCCCCCCCAGACCAGCGTTTCCCAGTTGTTCACGCCGTTCGAGAAGTATCCGGGCGCGGCGATGTGCGGCAGAAAGAAGCGCATCATCCCCGAGGACGGCAACCCGGACGCGACCAGCATCAGCGTCCAGATCGTCAGCAGTTCGGCGCGGGAAAAGGCGCGCGCGGGGGAAAGCCACCGCAACAGCGCGTTCACCGGAGCCGCGAGAAGAAGCAACGCGAAAACCGCCCCGACAGGAAACTGGTTGCCCGCCAGATACGTCGCCCCGATCTTGTAATCATTATAAGGCGTGATCGCGCACAGCAAAGCCGCGCCCGCGAGCCCGATCAACACCGCCCGCGCGGTGACCGCTCGCGGCGCAGGCGCGGAGGAAACCGTGCCGCTCACAGATTTACCACCACGTCGCCGTTCTCGTCCACGGCGCACGGGTAGCTTGCGACGCGGCTTTTGGCGTCGTACAACGCCTTGCCGGTCACGATATCGAACTCCCATCCGTGCCAGGGGCAGCGCAACACGCGCCCTTCCAGATCCGGGCGGAACTCGAACACGGGGCTGGGGCGGTGTGTCGCGTGGACGTGCCCGAGGCAGAGCGGCGCGCCCAGATGCGGGCAGACGTTTTTCAGCGCGAAGAACTCCCCGCCGACATTGAACACGCCGACCGAGATGCCCGTCTCGGGGTCTTCTACCACGCGCTTTTCGCCGGGCGGCAGATCGGCGGCGGCGCAGACAACGATGCGCCCCCGGTGGCGGGCTTTGGGCGGCTGTGCCTCGTCGATGATGCGGAACGCATGATCGAGTGCGGCATGCTCGCTCCCGTAGCCCTCTAATTTGATGTCGCTACCGGAAAGGAAGTTCTTTTCCACGGGGTTATCCTTTCGCCGCCGCGCGCGGTAGCGCCATGCGCCGCTGCGTTTCTTCCATGCTCGGCAGGTGATACAACTCGGCGGCGTTGTCGTAAAAGATGCGACGGAGTAGGGTGGGGTCTATCGTCTTCGGAAACACGCGGCGCGGGTCGTCGAAGTCCCAGTGCGGGAAGTCGGACGCGAAACACACCGTGCGTTCGGCGTGGATCATGTCGAGCATCTGGAGCAGGTGGCGCGGATCGTTCGGCTCCTCCATCGGCTGGGTCGTCAGGCGGACGTTCTCGACGATGTACTCGCTCGGCGCCCGCTTCAGCCACGGGGTCAGGCTACGCAGTGCCTTGAAATTTTTGTCCAGGCGCCACATCGTGTGCGCGAGCCAGGCCATCCCGCCCTCCACGAGCACGAACTTCAGACCGGGAAGCAGTTCGAAAACGCCCTCGGTCACCATGCTGATCAGGTGCCCCTGGTATGTGATCGGGATGCCCGTGTGCCACTCGAAGTAATTGCTCGGTCGTCCGACCGGCGTGGACGAGTGGAGTGCCCCTTCCGCGCCGGGGTGGAGCGCGAACGGTAATCCCAACTCCTGGCACGCCTCATACACCGGGAAGTACCGCCGGTGTCCGTACAGGTCGGAACTTTCGCCGCAACTGATTACCTGCACCATGCGCGGGTGCGCGGCTTTGACGCGGCGAATCTCCCGCGCCGCCGCCGGGGCGTCGTTCATGTTGACGCAGATCGAGCCGAGAAACCGGTCGTCGGCGTCGAGCCATTCCGCGATCTGCCAGTCGTTCCACGCCTGGGCTTTCGCGGTTCCGACGTCGATGTTTGTCGAAAGGCTGACACTGATGCCGGGCGGTTGTAACACGCCATAGGCGATGCCATAGCGGTCGAAAAGGTCGGATGCCGCCTGGCGCGGATCGTCGCACTCGGCGTCGCGGCGTTGTACCCCGAAGGGATTCATATAGCCTTGCCCCGGCTGACTGCCCATGCCCTGTCGCATCGCCTCCTGATAGGCGGCGGGGATATACGGACCGACGGGGCGGCTGTTGGCGGTCGGGTGGATGTCGCAATCGATGATCGGAATCACGGACGATTCGGTGGTGGAAACTACTGGGTTCATAACAGACTCCTCGTCGAGCGATGGGCGAACGTCGGACCGACACAAAACGGCTCGCCACAAGATTCGCTTCTTGCCTCTCAACGTTTATTGACATATTATAGGGTCGTTCCGTCTCGTAAACTATGACGTAAACTGACAATATGCGACGGGGATTGATATTTTATGGGGTATTCACTGAACCATGTCGCCGACTTCGGCTCGCCGTTCCAAGTGGTGCACGAGCAGTCCGTCGATGTCGCGCCGAACGGCGTGCACCCGGTCGCGAACAACGTCCGGAAGTTGCTGTTCGTACTATACGGCGAGTGCCGACACCGAGTCGTCGGGCATAGCGGACCGGGGAGCGATGTTCATCTGCGCCCCGGCGATATTCTCGCGCTTCCTAATCGCTGCACCCAACAATATTCCGGTATAACGCCGGAGAGTGGCTGCCACGTGCATGTCGTCCGCCTTTCGTTCGACCCGGAACTGCTCGCTGCTCTCCCCGCCAATTGCTACGGCACCGCACCGCTCCCTGCAGCCGGGGCGGATATTCTGGCATGGGCGGATTTCGGACTGCGCGAGATACGTTGCCTCCGCGCCGCTTCGGACACCGTCATCACGGAAACATTGTTGCACCTTCGGACGGAGACGGAGCGGCGTGCCCCGGGGTATCGCGTGCGTGTGCACAGCCTGTGCGCGGGGCTGACGGTCCTTTTCGCCCGGACCGGTGCCGCTCTGGTGGGAGAGGGGGACTCCCGAAGCGACCGCCCGGGCGGCACCGGCTATCATGTCGGGAAGATCAAAACCTTTCTGCGGAGCCGTCTGCGTCAGCCTACCCGCCTCGCGGAGGTGGCGGCTTGTGTGGGTCTGAGCGAGGAGCATGTGGCTCGCCTTTTCAAGAGCGCGACCGGACTGACCGTTTTCGAGTATGTTCGCCGCCTGCGTATCAGCGAGGCGAAAAGCCGCCTCGCCGCGACCGGCGAGAATCTGAGTGAGATCGCCCGGCACACCGGGTTTTCGTCGCTGACGGTTTTCAGCCGGAACTTCACGCGCGAGGCGGGGATGACGCCCTCGGAGTTCCGCCGCCAGATCGCCCGCCAGATCGGCTGATCGCCCGCCCCGCCTGTGGCATTCAGGAGCGAGAGCGAAGTCGCCGTGAGGAGTCGGGCGGCGTGCTCCGAACGGAGTCGGTCGGTATACCCGGTCGGCGTCCGATTCTGTCTGGATAAGTCATGATTCCCGCCCTTTCTCTTCTCAGTCGTCCTGCCTTTGAAAACGTCACGCTGTGGAGTGACAATAATCATTCGGCGGGTGCGGCGACGGCACTACCGATTTGATTGTCGCCTGTGCTTGACAAGAACATGGGTGCGTTATATAATCGATTATTAACTGAATGTACAGTTATGATTTACAAACAGCGTTCGTTTGATGAGACCTTGGCTGAATCGCGGATAATATGGTTTCTGCGGGCTGTAATACAAGTCGTCATCCGATCCCGGTGCCTTTTATTTCGCCCATCACGCGAGAAAGGATGCTGGCGCATAGGTAAGAAGCCATGATCAAATATCCAGGGATGAGTGCTAAGAAAAATGTCACGCTAAAGTCTGTCGCGGAGCGGGCGGGAACGAGCATCCAGACGGTCTCGACCGTGCTAAACTCTTCCCGGTCAAACACGGTGGTTTCTGCCGAGACGCGTGCCCGAATTCTTTCCGTTGCGGAAGAAATGCAGTATCGGCGCAACGCACACGCCCGCTCACTGCGGCGTGGTTACACGAATATCATCGGCTTCTACACGGGTTACGGCACGGTGAGCCAGACCAATCCCTTCATAGCCGAAGTGTTCGGCGGCATCCAAAGGGGCTGCAACGAAAACAAAAAAGACCTGCTTATACATGGCACGTTCCGGGGAAACTCGGCGGACGATATTTATGACGAACTGACCAGCGGGAAGATAGACGGTCTCGTGATATTCGCCCCGCTCAACAACAGCCTGGTGACGCGGTTGCAGTCCGCGCCGCTGCCGGTCGTCGCGATAGCCGAACCGGTACCGGGGATCATGTCGGTCATCATGGACGATGTGCAAGGGGGGCGGGAAGCAGCCCGGCACCTGTACGAACGCGGTCACCGACACATCCTTTACCGGCATCCCGGAGGCGCGTTTATATCTGCCAAGCGGCGATTGGCAGGGTTGCAGGCGGAAGCAGACCGGTGTGGGATGAAGGTAACGCCGGTCGTGGAACCTGACCATCCCCCTTTCGCCGTTTCGGACGCGGGCCGCGCTCTTCTGACGGCGACTGACGAAGATAAACCGACCGCTGTTGTGTGCTGGTGTGACGCTTCTGCCGATGTTGCGTTAGAATTTCTGGCAGAGAATCATATAGCCGTCCCGGAACAGATAGCCGTAGTCGGTTTCGACGGATTTACGCGCCTTTACGTCGGCGGGGTGCAATTGACGACGCTCGTTGCTCCCTGGGCGGAAGCCGGGAATCGTGCGGTATCGCTGCTGACGGGTGAAGAGTCACTCAGTGATGATTTGGGGAACGAGATTAAATTCGCCATGCATCTACGCCAAGGCGACACAACGTAACCCGACACATCGTGCTCCTCGTCAGCTATTGACAGGAAGACGAACTACATATAGAATAGTCCATACTGAATGTACAGTTACCGCCCCGCCACGGAGCAGTGTCCTTGCTCCGTACTGTGTTCGGGGACGCATCGACGAAGTGCCGCTTCTGCGAGGCAAAAAGGAGGATACGTTATTGAGTTCATTTCAGGTAAAGATGCCGTCATCGTTCACGCAACGTGCTGGTCAAAAACTACTTGTTGCCACTGCTGTGCTATCGGCGACTACTTGTTCTTTCGCCGGGGGATGCGCTGGCAAAGATGACGCCGCCCCTGTCGCGCCCTCGTCCGGACAGACATCTCCTGCAACTGCCGGTGGCGTCACTACAGCGGGGCCGACGGCAGAGCAGGAAGCCGCCCGGAAACGTGGCATGGCACAGGGTGCTGCAATGCAAGCTACGTTACAGAAGGGTCCGCAACCCGGTCCCAAATAACTCTTTTATCTCAACTCATCCGGCAGGATCTTCTGCCATCGGCTTCGGACAAGTCCGTCACAATCGTTTATAGGAAAGGTTAGGTTTTTGCAATGCAAAGTTCGCAGCAAAGTCGGAGGACGTCCTCCGCAGGTCGCAAGTATGCGCCCGCATTCACACACGGTTTCACGCTCATCGAGCTACTTGTCGTTATCGCCATTATCGCGATCCTCGCGGCGATTCTTTTTCCCGTTTTTGCCCAGGCACGGGACAAGGCGCGCGCCGCTTCCTGTCTTTCCAATACCAAGCAGATGGGGCTTGCCGCTATGCAGTACACCCAGGACTATGACGAGACCTATCCCAACGGCACGTATGAGTACGGGGCTATCGGTGGCTGGGCAGGACAGGTGTATCCCTATGTCAAGAGCGATGGCGTCTATCGTTGCCCCAATGACTCTCTTGAGATCAGTGCGACGGACAGGCCATCCTCCTTCGCCATGAATAGCAACTTCGGGGTGAGCGGCAGTCGGGTTAATAGCAATCCTAACATCAGCCTCGCGCTTGCCGATTTGAACGCCCCCGCCAAGACGGTCCTCCTGTTCGAGGTCGAGGGCAACACAGGAATCGACGTCAG
>JACMMA010000314.1 GCA_014379275.1 Armatimonadota bacterium
CCGATTCCGTCTGTCCTACTTCGACGATAACAACCGAGTACAGTCCGCTACGTCGCTCGAATGCCGCGTCGCGCCGGTTCTGCTCGCCTCCTCGCTCGATCCGGTCGTCAGTGTGTTCGTTGTGAAAAGCGCACTCTCCGAAAAGTTCGTCGCGGAACTGGCACGACTCCTACCCCGGTGCGACGGTAAACCGACCCTGACCCCTATCGAGTCGGTTACCGTGCCGCACGACCTGTGGATGCAGGACACGACGGAGATCGGCGTCTGCGCGGTGCCCGACGGGCGGGGCGTGAAACAGATTCCGGTGCCGCTGGGTGGGTTGCGTGGCAAGCACGAGGGGATCAAGACCGCCGCGCTGGACCAGACGGTCCGCGAACATTTTGCCGCCGACCCGCGGTATGTTTCGGTGCAGGCCGCTGAGTCGCGCCCCGACACCCGCTGGATCGACTGGTTCGGCAACTTAGAGGTCTCGCCACCGGTTCCGGGCTACCCGCACGGACGCGTTCTGACCGGGGTCCAAAAGGAGTTGCGCTTTCACCCGGACTTGATTGCGTTTCTGGAAGCGCAGAAGTTGCAATGTCCGCCGCTTTATCTGGATGTTTCCTGGCTGACCATCGGTCATGTAGACGAATTGATCAATTTCGTGCCGGCGAAAAGCGGCAAGGGGTTTCGCGCGTTACTACCCTCACCGAATGCAGCGAAGGTGATTTTGGAAAAGGCGGCGCGGGATGGCCACGGGGACGTTCTAGTTTTCGCGGGAACGAAGCAAGAAACGACCGTCTCCAAAATATTGCGCGAGGTTGCCGATACGCAGGAAACGCGCACTATCGAAGCGTCTTTGGTCGCGACGCGTGAAAAGCTCGCCGCCGAACTCGGCCTTACTCAAACCGACATCGTATCGCTCCCTGTATTGTTCAAAGACGGACTCGCGGTCATTCCTAACGGGGTGAATAGCCTGGTGATCGGTAAAGACATCGTGATTCCCGCGCCCAACGGCCCCCGGGTCGGCAACACGGACCTTTTCGAAATGGCAATCCGCGATCGACTCGCGCCCCTCGGTTTGCGGTTGCACTTCGTCGACATTCACGAACCGTACCACGTCCGCTCCGGCGAGATCCACTGCGGCACGAATGCCGTGCGGCGGCTCAAGAATCCGCGATGGTGGGCGCCCTCGTGACGCTTTACCCTGTGTCCAACGGGTACATATTCGCGATATGATATTGCGGCGGTTTTCGAAGGCAATGCGAGGTCTCCTCTCGACGCCGCTCGCTGTACCGTCGCCTTTCCGTGCGCTCCCCCGCGTGGAAGCAAAAGCCCTATGTCTCTCACCAATACCGTCACGTCGGAATCGCTCACTTCGGCACAAGAGGTGCGTGATTTCGCGCACTCTATCGTCGCCACCGCGCGCGAACCCCTGTTAGTACTCGACGAACGTCTACATGTTACCTTCGCGAATCAGGCATTTTACAGCGCGTTCAGTGTTTCGCCGGAAACCACACAGGGACAGTTTTTGTACGATCTCGGCAATGGTCAATGGGATATTCCCGGACTTCGCGTCCTTCTCGAAGAGGTCGTTCCACAAAGCACGGTGGTAAGGGACTTCCCGGTCACACATACATTCCCGGACATCGGCACGCGGAACATGATTCTGAACGCGCGCAAGATATGGCAACTCGGCGACCATTCCGCATTGGTGTTACTCGCTATCGAGGACATCACCGAACAGGAACGGATGAAAACCGTCGCTCGCCGACACGAGCAGGAATTCCGTTTGCTTGTTGAGGGTGCCACCGACTATGCGGTTTTTCTGATCAGTGATGAAGGCACGATTCAGTCCTGGAATGCCGGTGCGGAGCGTATCATCGGGTTCACAGAGGCGGAAATTATCGGCGAGTCGCTCGACCGTATTTTCACCCCGGAGGATCGGGCAAAGGGCATCCCGGAGCGCGAGTTGGGTTTAGCTGCCCTGAACGGGCGCGCGGACGACAAACGGTGGCACCTGCGAAAAGATAACTCCCGCTTTTTCGCGGACGGAGTGATGACTCGTCTCGTCGATGAGGGTGGTCAGAATCAAGGTTACGCCAAGATATTACGCGATGCCACGGCGCGCGTCCGCTACGAGGACAGTCTGCGCGAAGCCGAGGAACGGTTACGTCTAGCCACCGATGCGGCGCAGGTCGGCACCTGGGACTACTTTCCGATCACTGACGAGCTGATCTGGGACGAGCGTTGTAAATCGTTCTTCGGTCTTTCCGCGGACGACCAAGTCACCTATGCCGGGTTCTTATCCGGATTGCACCCCGATGATGTCGCTCGCTCAGACCGTGCCGTGAAAGAAGCCTTGCGCCCGGAGGGTCCCGGCACGATCGACATAGTGTTCCGCACTTTGACAGGGCTTGATAAAGAAAATATTCGATGGATACACTGGCAAGGTCGCGCCCGGTTTAACGGCGAAGCGCAGTGCGAACGTCTCATCGGCACGGTACAGGACGTCACCCAGCAAAAGCAATTGGAGCAGCAACTTCGCGAGGCCGCACGAAAAAACGAACGGATCGCGGAAACGCTGCAAAAATCGCTCCTTCTCGCCCCGCCCCCGGACACATTCCCCGGCATTTCCTTGAAGACGTTTTATGAGTCTGCCTGGGATGACGCGTTAATCGGCGGCGACTTTTTCGATGTTTTCGCGGTCGCAGAGAATGTGGTCGGTGTCGTGGTCGGGGATGTGACCGGTAAAGGGCTGGAAGCGGCGACATACACGGCGGAGATCAAGTTTATTTTGCGCGGTTTTCTGCGGGAGAGCGGCGATCCGGCGGACGCCTTAGCTCGCTTGAACCGATTCGTTGTGGATGCCGAACGTCTCGACGCGGCGCACTTAGGCTCGACCTACTGCGCGGTATCACTCGCTTGTATCAACACCGCGACGGGCGAGATCGATTGCGCGACGGCGGGCGCGGAGCCCCCCCTTATTTTCCGTGCGGGTTCCGATGTGACGGATGCCGTGCCGACCGGCGGTCCGATGCTCGGGGTCGCCGCGGACCTCGTTTATGAGGCGCACTCTTATCAGTTGCACAAGGGCGATTTATACGTCGCCTACACGGATGGGTTGACCGAGGCAAGGCGCAACAAAGTGTTCTGGGGGCAGGAGGGTTTGATGGAGGTGATCCGCGAGACGGCTTTCGCTCAGGCGCAGCCCCTCCAAGTCGTCGCCGACGAGGTCGCCCGCCAGGCCAAAGACTGGGCGAACGGTCGCCAACAAGACGACGTTTGCTTGTTACTGGTCCGTCGGCTCTAGGGTTTCGGACACAGCCCGGCATGCCGGTGAGCGGGATGCCGGGCGAAACGTATGTAGCCGGGTCAGGCCAGATACAATTCCCAGATGATGCCGTCCGGGTCGTCGAAGGCGACGTACCGTTTGCCGGTCATCGCGTCCGTCTTGACGCCCGTGTTCGGGACGCCTGCTACCGTTAGTGCGGCGGCGACGCGAACGATCTCCTCGTCCGACGCGGCGGCGAGCGCGAGGTGGTCCAGCCCGACCCGGGACGACGAAAAGTGGTCGCCGCCCGGCGTGTCTGTTTCCGGGGCGAGCACGCCGACCACGGTGTTCCCGGCGAGGAGCACGAATGCCCCTTCGGTGTCGAGTACTAGCGGGAAGCCGAGCGTTTCGGCGTAAAACCGCTTCGAGCGCGGCAGGTCGGTCGAGCGTAGTGCGAGGTGGTTTACCCCGGTGGTTTCGATATTGATAGACATGGGTTGTTTCCTTAAACGGAGTAAGCCGCGTGTGTTATTTGTTGATGTAGCGCATGTTTGCCGCCGGATAACGGTCACCGACCGACGCCCCTTGTGGCAGTGCTTCGTTGATCGTTGCTTTTTCCGTGTCGGTTAAGATGACCTCCCGTGCCGCGGCGTTCTCTTCCAGATAAGTCCTGCGCTTCGTGCCGGGGATCGGGACGATGTCATTCCCCTGCGCCAGCACCCACGCCAACGCGAGTTGTGACGGCTTCACCCCTTTTTGCGCCGCGATGGACTCGATGCGTTTGACCAGCTCTAGATTCTTGTTGAAGTTTTCGCCCATGAAGCGCGGGGCGTTGCGTCGGTAGTCGTCCGGGGCGAGGTCGTCGTAGGACTTGATCTGCCCGGTGAGGAAGCCCCGCCCGAGCGGCGAGTAGGCAACGAAACCGATGCCGAGCTCGCGGCACGTCGGCAGAATCTCGTCCTCCGGCTCGCGGCTCCACAGAGAATACTCGGTCTGTAGGGCGGCAATGGGGTGGACCGCGACCGCCTTGCGGATGTTGGCGGGCGACGCTTCGGACAGGCCGAGATAGCGCACCTTGCCCGCCGCGACCAACTCCTTCATCGCGCCGACCGTCTCCGCTATCGGGGTTTCGGGGTCCACGCGGTGCTGGTAGTACAGGTCGATCACTTCCACGCCGAGCCGCTTCAGGCTCGCGTCGCAGGCGGATTTGACGTAGTCGGGCTTGCCATTCACGCCCGCGAATCCGCCTTCCGGCGTGCGAACGTTTCCGAACTTCGTCGCGAGAATAACCTCGTCACGCCGACTTTTGAGGAGCTGGGCGAGCAGTTCCTCGTTGCGCCCCGTGCCGTACATGTCCGCCGTGTCCCAGAAGGTTATTCCGAGGTCGAGCGACCGGTTCAGTGTAGCGATAGATTCCTCGTCCGACCTGTCGCCGTAAAACTCCGACATCCCCATACAACCGAGACCCTGCGCCGAGACGGTCAGTCCCGATCTGCCTAACTCACGTTGTTCGATGCTCATTTGTCACACCCTTTCTTTTCCGGCCAATATTTTTCCGCGCCGATCACGCGGTAAGATGCGATTTTGTACTCGATTGCGGCTAGGCTATCTTGCAGTTCCGCGACCTGAGCCAGCACCTGACATCGGTGATTCTGCAACAGTTTTTCCCGATCCGGCAGTGTTTCGTCCCCCTGCCGGTACAGATCCACGAACCGTTGCATCTCCCGGATCGGCATCCCCGTGGTGCGCAGGCGCTTGAGGAACTGGACCCGGCGCAGGTCGTCCTCGCTGTATTTTCGGTGTCCGCTGGTTTCGCCGCGCGCGGGCGGGTCCAGCAACCCGACGCGCTCGTAGTAGCGGAGTGTATGCACGGACAAGCCGGTTTCGGCGGCCGCTTCCTGTACCGTATAGGTGCGGTTCGTCGGCAGAATTTCGTTTTCGCTTCCCATGGCTATAGCGTACATCTTCGAGTACGCTCGAAGTCAAGGGGCAACGAAAAAAAGTTTGCGGCTTCCCCAACAGCGGGAATATCTTCGTCGCCCTACCCGAACGGTCGTGCGAACACACCGGCGAAGACGGGCG
Source organism: Armatimonadota bacterium (assembly GCA_014379275.1). Taxonomy (GTDB): domain Bacteria; phylum Armatimonadota; class Armatimonadia; order Armatimonadales; family Armatimonadaceae; genus JACMIU01. Next base: position 5,336 of record JACMMA010000314.1, read on the forward strand.
CGAGGCATTGACCGGACTTCGCACCGTCGGACTGTCGCAAGGCGACGAGGAAGCGATTTGTGGAATCGACTGTTTGACAAAAAGGTCAAAAACAGGCTATAATGGGATACTAAATGAAACTTCTGCCCAATGACAGTGGTTTGAGCGTATGCGGAGCCAGGCGAGAAATCGGTTTGGGGCATGCACTCAGCCACGTCGCGGGCCTATGTGTTGGGGGACTACTACAGGCGCGGTTTCATCACCTACGGCATCTACACAGCCTAAGCCTACTAGAGTCCCCGCCTCGTTAAGCCCGCCTCCCGATAGTCTCGGAAAGCGGGCTTTTTTGTTTGCGGGGATTCGACGTTTAGCGGAACCGTCCCCCAGGGCGACACGGTAGATACAAAAGGAAAGAGGGTTTGGCAACGAATGAGCCAGGAAGTACTTGTTCTAAATAGCGATTACGAGCCACTTAACGTATGTAACTTGCGTCGTGCGCTCTTGCTGGTTTTCTCCGGCAAGGCGGATATTCTGCACGCCCGCGAAGACGCCGAAGGGCGGATTCAGGAGTTACGCACGGTGAGCGGGGAACGTTACGCCGCGCCGTCCGTGGTTCGGCTTCGCTACCATGTGCGACGCCCCCTACCCGAGCTGAAATTGTCGCGCCGTTCGGTTTTCGCGCGGGATAACTATACGTGCCAGTATTGCGGCATGGTCGGGAAAGATCTGACGATCGACCACGTCATGCCGAAGCGCTATGGCGGCCCGATGTCCTGGGAAAACTTGGTGACATGTTGCCGGAAATGCAATACGAAGAAAGGCGACAAGCCGATGGACAAGGTCGGGATGCGTCTCGCCCGCCAGCCGCGCCGCCCACGCTATACGCCGTACATTTCGCTCAACAAGTACGTCGCGGGTACCCGGCACGATGTTTGGAAAGACTACCTGCCGGTGTTCACCGACATCAACGGCGTCGTACAATAAGTAGGCAAACTGCAGAAAAACGCCGCCACCGGTCGTCACCGGTGGCGGCGTTTTTTTACCGCGAACTATCGGGGAACCTTTCGCTCGGCTGGCAGTTAGACAGATACATGCAACCCAAAGAATTTCGAAGCCCGGCCGCACAAACGGGGTTTGTACCGTTTCTGTCGGCGGTCATGGATCACACCGGATTCTGTTTGGGAGCTAGCATTGGGGACATGCAAAGCGGCACGTGCGTATCTAGCGTTTGTCCCGCACCAGAGCACCGGGAGTTCTTGGCGCATCTGACGGGCCTTGTTTCCATACAAATGCGCGAACGGTCCCGAAATCCGAAAGCACACCTGGCGGGGGAGAAGGTGAGCACGTTTCAAAGTTCAGTGAATGGTTTGCTCTTCGTCGCGTATGCCATTGCTGACCCACAAAACGACGGATTATTCGCGCTTTTTCTGGCGAATGAGTCGGCGGCGAATATTCCTTTACTGGAGCACTACATATCGAACGGTTTGCGGGAGATCGACGTGCGTGACGGAGGGGGTCTCTCACACCAGACGCGGCTCGACTCCTGGCGTAGCACCGCCTCACTTTTGATAAGGACGGAAGCATTCCCTACATACTGCGCGGGCCTTGCTTCCTGCGAGCCGTTTGAAAACGTGTTGGTTTTCGAGAAGAACGACTCGGTAGTGCGAATTTTGGAAATGAAGACTATACTGACGCCGAACTAGCGTCAGCAGGGTATCGTCGTCTTTTATCCCTTGACCGCGCCTGTCGTTAGACCGGCTACGAACTCTTTTTGCAGGGCGAAAAACAGCACCACGACCGGAAGAACCGACAACAATGTGCCCGCCATCAGCATCCCGTACTCGTTGTTGTACAGACCGATCATCTGGTTGAGCGCGATGGGAAGCGTAAACCGCTCTTGGGAGTGGAGCAGAATCTGGGGCCATAAAAAGCCGTTCCAGGTCCCCATAAAGGTCATCAGGCAGAACGCCCCGATCATCGGGCGCACGACCGGCATCACAACATTCCAGTAGATACCGAACTCCGTGCAACCATCGATACGCGCCGCGTGGATTAACTCGTCCGGCACCGCCTGGATCGCCTGCCGGAACAGGAACATCCCGAACACCGACACCGCGCCGGGAATGATCAGGCCCTGATATGTGTCGATCAAGCCGAGACGGAACATCAATTCGTAGGACGGTGCGAGTGTGATCGTGCCCGGAATCATCATCGTCGCGATCATCAGTCCGACGATAAACCCTTTGCCTTTGAATTCGTATTTCGCGAGCGCGAACCCGCCAAGCGACGAGAAGAACAGTTGCGTCATTACTGTCGCGCAGGTTATGAACGCGCTGTTCATGAAGTAGCGCACGAACGGCACTTTGGCGAACAGGTCCGCGAAGTTTTGCAACGTCGGATGCGGCGAAAAGAACGGATACGACACCGAAAGCACTTCGTCCGGTCGTTTCGTCGTCGCGGCAATGAGCCAGACGATCGGGACCAATGTGATCACACAAACAACCGTCAAAATAACGTAGATCACGGAGCGCGCCGCGAAATTTACCGCCGAAACGGATTCGCCGCTTTGCTTGATGGGAAGTACCGCCATTGTTTAGTCGCTCGCTTTCTTGAAACCGCCCGTCAGCACGACCTGGAAAAGACTCAAGCAGAGAATCCCGAGGGATAGAGTCCAGCCGACCGCCGCCGCGAAGCCGAGGTCGCCGTTGACGAAGCCGTTGTTGTACATATACATCATGACTGTCAGACCGGCGTTGTCGGGCCCACCACCGCCGAGGAGCAGTTGCGGCAGTTCGAAGAGCTGGAAGGACCCCATGGTCGCGGTCACGAGCACGAATACCAGGACCGGCTTGATCCCCGGGATCGTCACATGCAGGAACTGGTCCCAAGCGCCTGCGCCGTCGACCCGCGCGGCTTCATATAACTCCTTATCGACACCCTGAAGCGCGGCGAGGAAGTAGATCATGTTGTAGCCGACATACATCCAGAGCGACGTGATAATAAGCGCGGGCATCACGAGTGCCGGGTCGGAAAGCCATTTCGTGTCGGCGTTGAAAGCGCCGCCTGTCACCCACTCCAGGAACCGGTTCAAAATACCGAATTGCGGTTGAAAGATTTTGCTGAAAAGGACGCCAACAAAAACCTGTCCCATCAGGTTGGGTGAGAAGATCGCCCAACGATAAAACTCCTTCGCTTTGAGCCACGGTTGCGTCATCAGAATGGCGAGACCGAGCGCCAGCGGTAGTTGCAGGAATATACTCCAGAACGCGTATTTCGCGGTATTGCCGACGGCTTTGAAAAAGTCTGCGTCACGGAGCAGGAACGCGAAGTTCGCCGTGCCGACGTATGCCGAGTCTTTCGGTCCCGCCGTCGCATAGAAGGCGAGTGTCAGTGATTTGACGAGCGGATAAATGCCGAATATCGCGAACAGAATAAGGAAGGGTGCGACAAAAAGGTAGGGAGCGGCTTTCTGTTGCCACCGTTGCCACCCGCCTCCCCCACGGTAGGTTTTCGTGACGGCAGGCGATGCCGATGCCGCCGATTTAGTCAGGCTTGTGGTTGTCATTTTGTGGCAGTCCCTGCGCCGACGCGTGCGGCTTCTTCGGCATGCGCCTTGTCATAGTCGGGGTTCCGCGTCATAACGAGGCGGACATAGTCCGCTTTTTCTTTCATCGTTTTGCGGACATAGGCATCGAACCCCTTGTCCCCATTCGCCTTGTAATAGCTTACACAGGCGACGACCGCTTCGCCCATTTTGGTTTTCGCCGTGCCGAGGAACGGCGAGCCGTACTGGGGCGGAACCTGCGGTGCTAGATCGGCGAACGTCGTTCCGAGCGGTTGATTACTGTAGAACGCGTTCGGCTTTTTGAACTCGGGCAGATTCCAGGCAGACTTCACCGGGGGGATGATGTTCGTTTCGGCAAACCGGGTCGCCAGATCCTCGTTGTTCGTGTAAAGGAACTTCGCGAACTCCCATGCCAGGTCCTGGTTCTTCGAGGCTTTGGTAATCCCCATCATCGTCCCGCCGCCGGTCGACGTGCGCCGCCCGCCTTTGGTGAATGCGGGAATCGGCATCAGTGCCATCTTTCCCTTGACAGCCGCCACGTCGTTTTGGATGCCCTTGGTACGCCAGTCGGGGACGAATAGCGACATGATATATCCCGTCTCGACCGCCTGGTTCGTCTCTGCCCCGAAATATCCTAAGGCGTTCCCGATACGTTTTTCGCCCGCGACGAGGGGGATGTACCACTTCACCGTCTCGATTCCGATTTCGTCATCGAAAATGCACTCCCCTTTTTTGTTGAAGAAGTTGCCGCCCTTTTGGAACAGAACGGAATCGAGCGGAAGACCCGCAGTATCGCCCATTTCAATGATGTACCGCTTGTCGGTCCCGGTAGTGCGGGTGATTTTACGCCCTAGCGCGATAAACTCGTCCCACGTCTCGACTTGGGAAAGATCTATACCTTCTTTATCGAACAGGTCTTTGCGGTAGGCGATCTGCACCGGGTGTACGTCGTGCGGCAGACCGAAAATGCGTCCGCGGGTAGTGTAGGAGGAGAAACGGGACTCGACCATTTTTTTGTCCCATCCTTCGCTTCTGATGCGGTCCGTCAGGTCCACGAACCCGATATTGGCGAGCGACCCGCGAAAAAACGTCCCCGCCGTACCGATCTCGGTTTCGACCATGTCCGGGACATCCAGGTTCGACCAGAACGCGGCGCGAAGCCGTTGCCCCGTCGCCTCTCCCGCAACCAGTTGAATGTCCACCGTGACACCGGGATGGGTACGCTCGAACTCCGGAATCGCTTTAACATAGGACTCGTAGTGCGGCTTGGCGAATGTCCAGAAAGTCAGGGTCGCCGTGCGCTTCGGGATCGGCTGCGTGGCGATATA
>JACMMA010000043.1 GCA_014379275.1 Armatimonadota bacterium
ACCAGACCACGTCGTATGTTTTCAACGACGCCGACCACGCCGCGAACCTTTTCGGCTTGAAAGAGTTCGGCAATATTTATACGCGTTTGATGAACCCAACGACGGACGTTTTCGAGAAGCGCGTCGCGGCTCTCGAAGGCGGTATCGGTGCGCTTGCCGCGGCGTCCGGTCAGGCGGCGGAAACGCTCGGCATACTGAACATTGTGAACGCGGGCGATCATATCGTTTCGTCGTCGGCGATCTACGGAGGAACGTACAGTCTGTTCCGCCACACGCTCCCGAAACTCGGCATCACGACCACGTTCGTTGACCCGGACAAGGCGGAAAATTTCGACGCCGCCATCACCGACAAGACACGGTTGGTTTTCGGCGAAGTCCTCGGCAATCCCCGGTTGAACGTGCTCGATATTGCCGCCGTCGCGCAGGTCGCGCACTCCCATAATATTCCGCTAATGGTGGACAACACAACCCCCTCACCCGCATTGGTCAACCCCATCGCGCACGGCGCGGACATCGTGGTGCATTCCGCCACGAAGTTCATCGGCGGACACGGAACCTCTATCGGCGGCGTTCTCGTAGATTCCGGCAAGTTCGACTGGGCAGGAAGCGGCAAATTCCCGACATTCACCACGCCCGACGAGTCGTATCACGGGCTGGTGTACACCGATCTGCCGGAACCGCTCCGCTCGATGGCGTATGTTCTCAAAGCGCGGCTCCAGGGCTTGCGCGACATGGGCGCGGCACTCTCGCCGTTCAACGCGTTCCTGCTCCTGCAAGGTCTGGAAACGCTCCACCTGCGACTCGAACGCCACTGTGCGAACGCGATGAAGGTCGCGCAGTTCCTCGAAACGCATCCGAAGGTGGATTGGGTACGATACCCCGGTCTCGCGTCCCACCCGACACACGAACTGGCGAACAAGACATTCAAGAAAGACGTCCACGGTAACACGATGTATAACGCGCTGGTCGGGTTCGGGGTTAAAGGCGGTTTGGAAGCGGGGCGGAACCTGATCAACCATGTGCAACTGTTCTCGCTCCTTGCCAACATCGGCGACGCGAAATCGCTGATCATCCACCCGGCGAGCACGACCCACTCGCAACTGAACGTGGACGAGCAGTTCAGCACGGGCGTGACCCCGGACTTCGTGCGGCTGTCGGTCGGCATCGAAAACCCGAACGACATCATCGCGGACCTCGATCAAGCGTTGGCGAAGATATAACTGTCTTGGACGGTAGCCGGGATCAAATCTGGCTACCGTCTGGTTTATTCAACTCCCCGCTAAGGAAATACTACCCTGTCTTGCGGCTATGCGAGTGCTTACTTCTTTTTCCCCGAAAGGGGTTCGATAGGCAATAGCGTTCGCGCTTACCGTGGGCATGCTTGTGGACCGGCACTTTAACGTTCGTGCCCGTTCGGGCGATAGAGCAATGTGTCGAGCGCATGGGGCGCCACTTCTTTCCTCACCGAAAGAACGCGGGTTCGATTCCCGCCGATACGATTCTCGCGGCTATGAGGGTGCTTCCTTCTATACATGACAGGGGAAACCCTATCATTTCCCAAATTAGCGTCCTCGGTTTCCGCGGGAAAGTTCCGGCTATGCGGGTGCTTCCTTCTACACTTTTATTGGAAAAATTAGTGTCCGCGCTTTCCGGGAAAATCTGGCTACGGGGGTGCTTCCTTCTAAACTGCTGTAATAGCAGTTGCCTGTTAAGCAACCAAACAGTGCCCCCATTTTCCAGAAGATTGAAGAGGACAACATGGATCACATCAACAACGCTATCTATCTCCGCCGCCGGAGCAAAATCGTCCTGCCACTCGGCGCGAACGACGCCGAACCGTTGCCGCTTTACTACGTCGCGTCGGTGGTAAAGAATGTCGAGGCACTCGGCTACGGATTCACCCAAGACCTGATCACGGCTTGCCGCGCCCTGTCCCTGGAGCAGTTGGTTTCGCTGTATCAGGAACTGATCGTCGACCTGAAAAAACTCAAGGGGGCGCACCGTGAGTTCAAGCCGATGTACCCGAACTTCCCGGCGCAGGTCATGGAAATGTCCCGCGCCGAACTGTACATCAACGCCATCGTTCACTACTGGACGGACGGCAAGCTGTTCCCGGCGACCGAAGCCAAGGAGCGATTCCCGTTGCTCGATTACCCCGATCTCAAGCCGATTGACCTCGGCACACGGGACGATTTCGAGAAGATTTTCGGGCAACTCGCCACCGCCAACACCTCGCTTTCCGAGCAGGACAAGGAGGACGTGACCTGGTTCGCCGCGACGTACCGGAACGCCATCGGCGCGTTGCTCCCTGACGCCATACCGCAGAAGGAGAACATCGCGTTCGTCGCCGGTTTGCTGATCCAGCACACCGACGACGCCACCACATTTGTCGAGACTTACTGCAAAACCGCGACCGACGTTTTGCGACTCGCGGTCGCGATGTCGGGCGGCGACGTTTCGCTGGCGACGAACACGAAGTTTCGCACGTTCTCGCGCCCGGAACGCCGGGTGTTTCTCGGCTTGCTCCAGCGCATCGGGCAGGTTACCGAGGACATGCTCCGACACAAGGGGCGTTGGATTCGGCTCGGCGAGAAACTGCACGTCGGCGAGTTCGGCAAGCGATACCCGGACCCCGCGAAATCGTTCGACATTCTTCGGAACGACGTGCCGTTTACCACGTTCAACGGGCATGTCGAAAAGGCGTTAGCGGCGAAGAAAGTACAAACCGCGCTGGCACGCCTGACGACCCGCCCCGGCGATCTCGCCCGTCGGCTCGATCACCTGCTACGCCTCGACGCGTCCGATCAACCGGAGGTTCTTGCGGCGTTCGGGCAGGTCGCG
>JACMMA010000315.1 GCA_014379275.1 Armatimonadota bacterium
CGACATCACGCGGCTGGAAGAGGCCAGAGCGCACTTGGAAGCGCGGAACGTGACGTTCTTCTATGAGGGCGCAATCGTGCCGCACCGGGAGGGCGGCGACTCGTCGGCGATCTACTTCGCCGGTCCGGACAACATCCGCCTCGAAGTATTCGCGCCGAACGGCGGCGCGGCTCTTCCCGCGCCGGTCCCCGGCGCACCCGCATGCGGCTTTTTCTGAGGCAAGGGACGGGGGTTTCACCCACCGGTAGAAAGAACAAACAAATGAATGACGATTCCCGACCGCCCCTGCCGCCGTTCACGGTGGAAACGGCTCGCGCCAAAGTGCAATCTGCCGAGGACGCCTGGAATAGCCGCGACCCGGACCGCGTCGTCCTTGCCTATACCGAGGACTCCCTGTGGCGCAACCGCGACGAGTTTTTCGCCGGGCGCGACGCCATCCGGGAGTTTCTGCGGCGCAAGTGGGCGAAAGAAATCGATTACCGTTTGAGGAAAGAACTGTGGAGCTTCGCTGGCAATCGGATCTCCGTCGCGTTCTTTTACGAGTGGCACGACGAAACCGGACAATGGTTTCGCTCTCACGGCAACGAGCAGTGGGAGTTCGCCCCGAACGGCTTGATGGCGCGGCGCGAGGCGAGCATCAACGACGTGCCGATAGATGAGCGCGAAAGGCGGCTACGTTGAGTGACTTTCGCCCCCCATCGGGAGTGCTCCCCCGGAGGGGGCGGGGGGGCGAAAACGAATCGAGAAAGGAAATATCATGTATCACAGCGGTGAAATCGCCGTACAGGAACACGCCGGAGTACGCGACATGTCGGCACGGGTAGCGAACGGCATCCGAAACTTCGTCGTGCCCGCCGCCGCCGAATTTTTGCAAACGCAACCGTTCGTCGTCGCCAGCGTCACTGACGCAGCGGGGAACGTTTGGGCGGTGCCGGTGCGCGGACCGCTCGACCTGATAGATGATCGCACGGTGCGCGTGCCCGTCAATCTCGCGGGCGCGGTCGGCCTGGTGATCATGGACTTCGCCACGCGGCGTCGGATGCGCGTCAACGGCGTCGCGGGGAACGGTCTGCTCGCGGTCGCCGAGTGCTACGCCAACTGCCCGAAGTATCTGCAAAAACGCGACGGGAACGGCGACGCGGACGGCAACTTTGCGCCCGTTGCGGAGCCGGTGGCACAAACCGATGCCCTGAACGACGCGCAGTCGGCATGTATCCGCGCCGCCGACACGTTCTTTATCGCCACGCGCAACGGCGACATCAGTGCGGACGCGTCCCACCGGGGTGGCAACCCCGGTTTCGTGCGCGTGGTGACGGAACACACTCTGACGTGGCGCGACTACAGCGGCAACGCCATGTTCAACACGCTCGGCAACCTCGAAACCGACGCCCGCGCCGGACTGTTCTTCCCCGACTTCGCCACCGGGAACGCCCTGCTCGCAACCGGCACCGCGAAAGTAGTCTGGGACAGACCCGACGAACGCTCGGTCGCGTTCACGGTCCGGGGCGTGACGGAGGTCGGAGATTGTTTCGCGCCGCTCGCCGGTAGGCGGGTGGAGTATTCGCCGTTCAATCCGGTGGAATGAGGGGGAGACTGGGGGGTGAGAACAAACCGGGGGTACAATCCGGTATGCGTGTTTCTCGCCTCGAACTTTTCGACTTCCGTAATTACGACCAGGTGCATATCGAGCCCGCCGCAGGGTTGAACGTTTTCGTCGGGGCGAACGCCCAGGGCAAAACGAACCTGTTGGAAGCCGTGTGTGCTCTGGCTACCACGAAGTCGGTGCGGGCGGGGCGCGACAACGAGATGGTGCGCTTCGGCGCGGAGGCATGCCGCATCGTCGCCGCCGTGGTCAAGGAAACCGGGAGCGGCGACACGCTGCTCGAAATGGCGATTGGCGCGGGGACGCCGCAAAGCACGGCGGAACGCAAACTGGTCAAGATCAACCACGGCAAGCAGCCGCGCATCGCCGACCTGATCGGGCACCTCAACGCCGTGTTTTTCTCGTCGCTCGACCTCGACATCGTGCGCGGCGACCCGTCCGAGCGGCGACGCTTCCTGGACTACGAGATCGCGCAGGTTTCGCCCGCGTATCTGATCGCCTATGCCCAATTTCGCAAAGCGTTGGAGCAGCGCAACCGCCTGCTCAAAGACATCCGGTTCGGCTCGGTTTCCGCCGACGCTTTAGACACGTGGACCGAGCAGATCATCCGGCACGGGGCGCGGCTGATGGAGCGGCGACGTTCGTACATTACGCAACTCGCCCAGCACGCGGATACGGTACAACGGAGCATCACCGACGGCGCGGAAACCCTGACCGTGGAATACTGCCCGTCGTTCGTGATTCCCGAAGGCGCGGTTTCGGAAGGGGACATCGCGGAAGCGTTCCGCGCCGCGTTGACCGCCGTTCGCCGGGACGAACTCGCCCGCGGCTCGACGCTTCTCGGTCCCCAGCGCGACGACCTCCTTTTCCGGGTCGGCTCGGACGCCGCGACCGCGACCGATGTACGCCTGTACGGTTCGCAGGGGCAACAGCGCACCGTCGCCCTCGCCCTTCGCCTCGCCGAACGTCGTCTGCTCGAAGAGATGGTCGGCGAACCGCCGGTGGTGCTCTTAGACGACGTGCTTTCCGACCTGGACGAACGCCGCCGCAAAGAAGTCCTCGCCCTGTCGCTGACGGGCGGGCAACAAACCTTTCTCACGGTCACCGAAGCCGAAGCCCTGCCGGAAGAAGCGCGAAACGCGGCGACGATCTGGGAAGTGAAGGCGGGCGTCGTGACCCGCCGGGGCGAGTAGCGCCTCGCGGTAACGGGATTTTCTCGGGCGCGACCCGACACTTACGCCTACGCGCCGAAGAGCGACGGCACCATCGCTGGTTACTGCGTTTCGCCGACCAACGGGCATATCGAACCGCTGCCGGACAAGGCGGCAGTAACGGACCCGGGGCTGTCCCCGGAGCGTCTGCTACTGACCACGCATCCGTCCGGGCGGTTTCTGTATGTCGCGCCTGCTTTCCGCGCCGACCGGGACGGCTACCCGCTTTACGCTGACCCGGTCCCCGCCCGCAAATCCACCGCCGTTCGCGCGTACCGCGTCGAGAAAAACGGC
>JACMMA010000044.1 GCA_014379275.1 Armatimonadota bacterium
CATCCCCTTCGTGACACAAATATAGCCGTCCTGGTCTAAATCTAGCTGCCCCTTGAACAGACCGGTCACCGGCTGATGCCCGATGGCGATGAAAACGCCGTCGGCGGGAATCACCGACTCCTCGTCGGTGAGCAGATTCAGTACCCGGACGCCGGTCACCTTGCCTTCCGACGGGTCCAGAATCTCCCGGATGCCGGTGTTCCAGACGAACTTGATCTTTTCATTTTTCAGCGCGCGGTCCGCCATCACTTTGCTGGCGCGGAGCGTGTCGCGGCGGTGGATCACGGTGACGGAGTTGACCAGACGGGACAGGTATAACGCCTCCTCCATCGCGGTATCGCCCCCGCCCACGACCACGACATCCTTGCCCTTGAAAAAGAACCCGTCGCACGTCGCGCACGCCGAAACGCCTTTGTTGTAGAGCGCGGTCTCGGACGGTAGACCGAGCCATTTCGCCTTCGCCCCGGTCGCGATGATCAGGGTTTTCGTGCGGTGCGTCTTACCCGTGTTGGTGGTCAGCGTGAACGGGCGGTGCGACAGGTCCACACTGAGCACTTCTTCGTCTAAAAGTGTGGCACCGACGCGCTCCGCCTGTCCTTCCATCTGGATCATCAGGTCGGGGCCAGTGACGGGGTCCTTATAACCGGGGAAGTTCTCCACATCGGTCGTGATCATCAACTGCCCCCCACGATTAATCCCGCACAGAACGATCGGCGACATTCCCGCGCGCGCGGCGTAGATCGCGGCAGTCAGTCCGGCGGGTCCGCTTCCTAAAATGGCGACGTCATGTACGACGTCGATACTGTCGCTGTTCAAACTGCTGGTAATCGTTTCCATAATGTAGACCCTAATTCTGTGTGTAATAACCGCGACCGCTCGTCCACGGTGTCGTCCCTCGCCCTGAATAACGTTTGTCCCGCCCGTTCGCGCCGTTTAGCAGGATGAACCACCCGCGCCCCGCGCCGACAAATCCGGGCAACAACCCGGCACACGCCGCGTTCGCCTTTTCGTTTACCGGCGAGGCGGTCGTGCGAAGAAGCAGGACGCCATCCTCACGTGCTTCAGCGACCCCGTTTCGGTCGGCGCACGGCGTGACGCGCGCCTATATTGTTACAATCGGGGAGGCTTTCCCGTTCCCAGTCATCTCAACTCCTCGGGGGTTTTACCCACCGGCGAAACCCCCGAAATCCCTGCCATTTACTTACTGAACAGACTGCTCATCAGCGCGAATGACATCGCATTCTGGCAGAAGTGTAACACGATCCCCGGCACGAGGCTCTGACGCAGTTCGCGCACCGTGGCGAGTACACACCCCAGCCCGAATATCGGGAGCCAGTCGCCCATGGGGTGAACGATGGCGAAGCAGGCGGCGGAGATCACGACCGCGAGCACGGTGGAAAAGCGTGTTTTCAGTGCCCCGTACAGGACGCCCCGGAAAAACAGCTCCTCGATGATCGGCGCGGCGATCGCGACCAGGCAAAAAAGTACGAACCGCCCGACCTCGCTTCCTTCGCCGGCGATCATGGGCAGGACCGGGTTCGGGGCGAGCGTGGAGTCGTTTTTCTTGAACACGCCGTTATTGAGTGCGCCGAGTGCGAACACGACCGGCAGAGCGGCGAAATAACCCGCGACGCCGTAGAGGACGTCCGAAAATCCCGCCGTGCGGATGCCCAGTAATGGCAGATCCCAGCGTCCCGCGCGCGCCCGCGACAGCAGATACAACGCCGCGAGGATGCCGGTACCGATATACACCGCGGCGGAAACATAGACCGGCGAAGCCGCATCCAGTCCGGGTATCGATCCCGCGATCAGACCGACGCCCCGCGTGATGGCGAGGTACGCGACGAAAACATCGAGCAAGCCACCGAAAGGGAGTGTCGGCGGAGCGGTTTTGGCATTCACTTCCCGGCGAACGCGCCCGACGTTGTTCCACTTCTTGCTCGCCCATGCGGTCGCGAACACGATCAGAAATACGACGCCCACGAGCGCCCCGGCGCCCAGCAGCAGGATCAGAAGGAACAGTCGTGTCACCTCGAACGTGACTTTGTCCTGGAGGGCTTTTTGTACGCGGTTAGCCTGATCGGTACGTTCGGCAAGCGTGTATACGTCGGCGAGGACTTGCTGCTCCAAAAGCCCCAGTTGCAACGCCTTCACCCGCCCGACGATGATGTCGGTGTTAGCCCGGTCGAACTCTTCCGCCGCGTTCTTGCCGTAAAGCGATCGCCACAGCGCGACCTCCGACCCGACCGCTCCCGATTTTTCGCCCCGCTCGGCGAGATTCCGGGCGAGGACCGTGGTGAGGAACCCGTTATCGAGCGGCTTTTTTTGCAGATGCTCCAGAACGAGCACCTTGCGCGCGGAGACGACCCCTTTTTTGCCGGTTGCGATCTTACGGTACGCGGTGGTGGCGATGGCGGCGAAGGTTTCGTCCTTGCCCGCCCTCTTCGCGCCCGTGCTTTGCCCCGAAAAGAGAGGGGCAAGAGCGACCCGTGTCAGGAGTTCTGCCTGGGACAGCTCCTGAAAACTTGCCGCGGCGTTGCCAGCAACGCCGCTTTGTTTGACGATTTTCGCGCCGCGCCCTTCCAGCGAGGTTAGTTGCGGCAGGGCGTATGTCAGGACCAGAATCGCGAGCCAGATCCAGAATGATACGCGGACACGCCACGGGTCCGGGGTGGGTGAACGGTCGGCAACGGACGCGGATTCGCCCACGATTTGCGGTTGACTGTCTTCGGTCACGCGGTGCTACCTTCCCGTTTTAGAGACGGGAACGGTTCCGTCGAGCTTGCCCTGTACCCGCTTCAAGTTGTTGGGGGCGGAGGGGTCATCGGGGAACCGCTTCCGGATGTACTGCCAGGTGACGAGCGAGTTTTTCAGGTCGCCCGTTTTCTCGTACGCATGACCGAGTTGCTTCCACGCGATCACGGGGGCGGCGGGACTTTTCGTCGCGCTTTGCAGATGCGGCAGGGCGTCCTTGTACTCACGACGAACCATCAGCTGCTCGGCAAACGTGTACTCCGCCTTCCACTTGGTTTTCGCACGTTTCGTCCCGTATGCCATCAGCGTGTTCGCGGCGGGCTTGTCGCCCATGCTCCACAGAATCCACGCGGCGCAGGAATACGCTTCGTCGAACTCCGGATCGGACTCCACGCAGACGCGGCACAATCCCACGATGCGGTTGTAATCGCCTTCGTGGAAATAAAGATCGGTGTTTGCCCAGACGCGGTCTATGACGCGGTACTCCAGACCATCGAGTTGCACGGAAGGTTTCGCGGACGGCGTCGTTTGCGCGAGGGCGGATGCAGATAAAGAAAGGGCGGCGACGACGCCAGCGGCTCCGGCAACAAGATGGGTAAGAGCGTGTTTCATGCGTCATTGTAGCACGTTTCTACGCCAGTAGGAGCAGTGAAATCACCGTCCTATCATTGCCAATCGTGTGCGCATGAGAATTCCAGACGGCTCAGAAAATAATTCTATGCCGCGACGGTCGAGTATTTCGTCAACCACGGTATGCTGTGGGAGGATACACAGGCTCGTTCGAAAAGGACGCGGCTCACCGCGTCCTTCTACCCGAGCAGTGACGGTCGCAGGATGCGTCGGCATAGCGCAGGTAAGTTCAAGCGGGGCAACGCCGGAATGTTTTCGCGTTGCTTTTGCCCGACTGACACAACGTACGGTGGTAAAGGACACAACACCATGGAAAATCCAGTCAATGATTTTACGGCGGTCAACGCCGAGGACGGTCTGAGCCTGTCAGTGGTAGGCGACACCTACCGCCTGGTTATCACCGGCGAGCAGACCGGAGGGGCTTACGCCGCGATTGACATGCTGGTGCCGCCGCAGGGCGGGCCGGGTCCCCATGCACACGCCGGCTTTCAAGAGTCTTTTTATGTGCTGGAAGGGGAGGTCGTGATTCAAACGAAATCCGATACCTTTACAGCCCGGAAGGGATCATTCGTTAATATTCCCCTCGGCGGAGTAGTGCATGGCTTCAAAAACCTGTCGGACACGACCGCGCGACTGCTGTGCATGGCGGTACCCGCCGGATTGGACGAATTCTTCCGGGAAGTGGGCACGCCCGTATCGGCGGGCACCTTTCTCCCCCCGCCGGTCATGAGTCCGGAAGAGCAGGAGCGGTTGCGCAGCATCGCCGAAAAGTACGGACAGGAGTTGTTCCCGCCAGATTATTTCGACTAGCGAACCTTTGTAGCCACTTTCAGAACAGGCTCTATCTAGCGGTCAGCGAGCGGCGGAAGAACGCCACGAGGTAATAGGCGCCCATTCCCCATAACAGGCTGTTCGCAAAAAAAAGAATCCCTTCCACGGCACCGGGAAGGTGAAGCCAGCGAGAGATCGGAAGCATAGGAAACAACAGGATGTCACTCAGCCGGTCGAGTATCCTTTCGCGAAAGGTGGGAGGGTTCCAGACGTCCATGTCGAAACGCGCCATCGAGAGCGAGAGCGTCCACAGGAAGAGGAAGGAGGACAGCACGAAGTGGGACAATGCGAACCCGGCGATAAAAATGTTCTTGCGGCTCATTTGCTGTCTCCTAAACAGTTTGACTTACTGTTGCGCACGAATCTCGCTTGCTTCTTCGGTCGTGAGTTCGGCACGGGATGCATGACGTATATGGACGATGGAAACGCGAGGACCGTCGGGGCTTTCTTCCACGGCGAAGTAGATCAGGTGATAGGCGACGCCACTGCCTTTCGACAGGCGCGCCAGCACACGCCGCACCGAAAAGCCAAATTGTTGTGATTCATGTTCTGCTACCGCATAACGGTCCGGGTTTTCGCTCAGTGTTGCCGCCGTCTCCCGAATTCGCCGATATAGTAAAGCGGCACGGTTCTCGTCGCCGGTAAGATCCGCGTAATCAACAACAGCGCGGTCTAAGTCTCGCTCAGCCCGTGGCGACAAACGCACCGCGTAACGAACGGGATCGTTGCTCATACCTTCCGACCCCGCGTTCTCGCCCATTCCGCGAGAGACGCCGCGACCCGGTCGTCGGCTTCCTCCAGCGAATATCCCTGCCCGCTTTGTATCTGTTCTATTCCCTCGCGCACGGCGGCGAACGTTTCGGCGTCCATGCGTTCGTCGCCGGGGACCGATTCGATGGTCCATTCGCCTTCTTCGGGATACGGGTTCCGCGCCACCACGAAATGGTTGAGCAGACGTTCACGCCGGGCTTCGGGTAGTTGCTCAAACATCGTGATGATCTGTTCGTCGGACAGGTCAATTGTCAACATGACGGCAACGCTCCTTATACCGACTGATTATAGCACCCGCGACGGTCACAGTTCCAATCGATGCGTTATTTCAGGGATTTGCGGGCGACGCTTCGGCGGCGGAAGAAATCCATCAGATAATACGCACACGTTCCCCATAGGAGGCTGTTCCCAAAAACGAAAATCCAATCCGCGCCACCCACCGGAAAATGCAACCATCGGGAAATCGGAAAGAAGGGAAACAGAAGCAATTCCGACAAGCGGCCGATTACTTTCTCCCGAATAGTAGGGGGACGTAGACCGAAGCGCGCCATCGACAGGGAGAAACTCGTCATAAACAGGAGGACCGTTGCCACGAAGTGAACCAACGCGAACCCGCCGATGAGAAAGTGCTTACGGCTCATTTGCTGTCTCCTACAGGTTTGACTCGCGGGTGCTAATCCCACAAAAGTGCGACACCATACGCGGGAACCTGCGCGTCGCCGGACACGAATGTCATGCCGTCCGCGAGACTTTGCGCGATTAACAGACGAGACGGTCGAAGGGGCCACGGTGATGATAAAGGGAGGCTATGCGCGGTAAGTAGATGGGTACGGGTCACGGGTAGCACACGGAAGCCGTTGCCGCCCACGCTCTTAATGAAAAAATCGGCGAGAGGGAGTTCGAGCGCAAGTTTCTTCAAACTGTTCTTCAAAGCGATTTCCTACAGACTGACGATGTTAACACAAACATGGTTCGCGGGGTCTTCGATAGCATCATAGACCGATTCCGGTAAACGCGGGTCATCCCAGACGAACCACAGAAAGCTGTGTGTCGAGATGCAGAATCACTCGCTGTACTCTTTCATGTCGTCGAGCGGCGCGTCGAAATCGTCCGCCATGTACGAAATGTCGTGCTTACCACTCCCGCGTTGCGGACGAGGGCGAGGTGAGTCGGGCAACACCACGGGCGGTAAGGCGGTTTGCAGGTCCTCAAGAAGGAGCGCGGTGAGACGGAGACGCTCGGCAAAGGACAGGCGTTGTACCTGTTCGGAATAGATTTGTTGCGCGGTGAGCATCATACCCCGATTATACCGCCGCGATAGCGCGAACGGCGTTCGTGCGAACCCAACCCGCGCTGTGACCTGCCCGCACCCTTTATAATGTGATTTTCGCGCTCGGCTTGCTGTGCAACTTTATGTATGCCCGCGCCAGCCTAGGCGTCGCCACCCGGGTCGTGCCATCAGGGGGTCCGCCGGACGCGGAGCGGGTTTGCGTCCGGCGGAGCAGGCAGTTACCGGCGGGGTCAGCGGTTGCGGTGGCACCGCTTGAATGGTTTGCCGGAGCCGCACGGGCAGGGTTCGTCGGGCAGGGCATTCGAGAAGTCCGTCGTGCTTGCCTTCTCCTGCGCCGCGTTCGCCGCCGCCGCCAGCAGCGAGCCGACTTCGGGGGGCATTGCCTGTTGCCCCGCCATTGCGCCGACCGGGACGCGTTGCGGGCGTCCCATTGGTGCCGGGGCATAGCCGGGAATGCCGCCGATCGCTTCGTCGTCCTCGTCCCCGCCGAGGTACTCGCCGTTCTCGTCCGTGATCCCCGCCTGCGCGGTCATCTGCGCGATGATCTGCCGGAGCGTGTCCTCGTCGATCGAGTCGTTGCCGCCGAACATCTGGAACATGGAATCGTTCTGCATACCGCCGGCCTGCGTCAGGAAGAGTTGACGGGTGATGTCGCCCTGAATCCCGCCCTGCATCCGCTCGAACAGTTCGAGGGCCTCTTTCTTGTATGCCACCAGCGGGTCGGTCTGTCCGTAGCCGCGCAGCCCGATGCCTTCGCGCAGATAGTCCATGTCCGACAGGTGCGCGACCCACCCCTGGTCGATCACACGCTGGGCGATGCGCCGCTCCAGGTCGCGCATCTCCTCCTCGCCGACTTCGGCTTCCTTGTCGGTGTAGGCTTGCTCCGCCGCTTCGTGCAGTTTCTCCAGCACCTCGTTTTTATCCAGGGTTGCGATGTCTTCCGCCGAAACGTAGTTCATCAGCGGGAAGAGTTGCCCCAGGTTTTCGATCAGCCCGGCGCGGTCCCATTCCTCGGCGGGGACCGTATCCGACAGATAGAGGAGCGTTGCTTCGTCTACCGACTGGTGCAGATAACCGAGCAGGGTTTCGCGCAGGTCGGTGCCTTCCAGGATCTTGCGCCGCTCACGGTAGATCACTTCGCGCTGGACGTTCATGATGTCGTCGTATTCGAGCACGTGTTTGCGGGCGTCGAAGTTATGCGCCTCGACCTTCTTTTGCGCGTTCTCGATCAATTTGGCGAGGAACGGCATCTGCACCGCCTCGTCATCGCGCCACTGGTCCATCAGGAAGCCCTTGTTGCGGTCGCCGAACACGCGCCACAGGTAGTCTTCCAGCGACACGTTGAAGTGCGACGCGCCCGGGACGCCCTGCCGTCCGGCGCGACCGCGCAACTGTTTATCGATCCGGCGCTACTCGTGCCGCTCGGTGCCC
>JACMMA010000316.1 GCA_014379275.1 Armatimonadota bacterium
GACTATGTCAGCGATACGGGCGACCAATTCGGCGAGGTGTCGAGTAGCCTGTCGTTCGGATTCGGGTTGAGTGACCGTACCGGGGCATACCTCGAATACTTCGGTTTTTATCCGGCGGGCAGAGGGCGCGACGACTCCAATTTTTTGGACACGGGCGTCACGCATCTTCTGAGCAATGACTTACAGTTAGACGCGCGCGTCGGCAAAGGGCTGAGCACGAACCGGGACGATTATTTTCTCGGGGCGGGCGCGTCGGTGCGATTTTGAGAACGAATCGAAGAAAAGACAATATGACACGAAAAGATTTCCTGTTTTTATCCGCCACTGCCCTGGGCGGTCTCGCTCTGGGCGGCTGTCCGACGACTGGCGGCAACGGTCCCGCGACCACCGACCTGTCGGGGCGCACGATCAAAGTGGCGGCCACCATCGGCATGATCGGCGACACCGTCAAGAATATCGGCGGGGACCGGGTCGAGGTAACGTCGCTGATGGGTCCGGGCGTAGACCCCCATTTGTATAAGGCGACGGCGGGCGACGTCGGAACGCTACAACAGGCGGACGCGATCTTTTACGGCGGGCTAGAACTGGAAGGGCGTATGACCGACCTGTTCGTCAAGATGGCGCGCGACAAACTGACCGTCCCGGTCGCCTCCAGCATCGACGAAAATCTCCTCCGTGAGCCCAAGGAGTTTCAGGGGAAATACGACCCGCACATCTGGTTCGACGTGACGCTCTGGAAAAAGGCTACCGAGGTCATCCGCGACGAGCTGGCGAAACTCGATCCCAAGAGTGCGGAACTGTACAAAAAAAACGCCGTCATTTATCTCGCGAAGCTGGACGAGTTACACGCGTACACCAAAAAACAGATCGGAAAGATCCCCCCCCCGCAACGCGTTTTAATCACCGCGCATGACGCCTTCGGTTATTTCGGCAAGCAGTACGGCATGGAGGTTCGTGGACTGCAAGGCACCAGCACAGCCACCGAGGCGGGCGCGGGCGACGTACAACGACTCGCGGCTTTCATCGCGGAGCGGAAGATTCGCGCGATATTTGTCGAGTCCAGCGTTCCTAAGGCGACGATAGAGGCGGTGCAAAAGGCGGTTCGTTCGCGGGGCTTCGATGTCGTCATCGGGGGGCAACTTTACTCCGACGCCATGGGACCGGACGGTACGGACGAAGGCACGTATCTCGGCATGGTTCGCCACAACGTGGACACTATCGTGAAGGCACTGTCATGAAGACGAACGAACTAGCCCAGTCTCCCGGCGAAGGAACCGCCCTCCCCGTCGCCATTCGCGATTTAACCGTCGCCTACGAGGACAAGCCGGTGCTGTGGGACATCGACCTCGACATCCCACCGGCGTCGCTGACGGCGATCATCGGGCCGAACGGCGCGGGGAAATCCACGTTGATCAAGGCGTCTTTAGGGCTGGTGCCTCTCGCGGCGGGTAGCGTTTCCATATTCGGTGAACCCTACGGTCAGCAGCGGCGACTCGTCGGCTATGTCCCGCAGCGCGGTAGCGTCGACTGGGACTTTCCGACCGATGTTCTGGATGTCGTGATGATGGGCTTGTACGCACAGGTCGGTTGGATCAAGCGTCCGGGACGTGCCGAGCGACAGACCGCGCTGGAGTGTCTGGAAAAGGTCGGCATGGCGTCGTTCGCCAAACGGCAGATCTCGCAACTTTCCGGCGGGCAACAGCAGCGTGTTTTTCTAGCGCGGGCGCTCGCGCAGAACACGCCCTTATATTTCATGGACGAACCGTTCGCCGGTGTGGATGCGACCACCGAGCGTGCCATCATCGCCATTTTGCAAACACTCCGCGCCGAGGGCAAGACCGTGGTCGTCGTGCATCACGACCTGCAAACCGCGCCCGAGTATTTCGACCATGTCGCCCTGCTTAATGTCCGCCTCGTCGCGAGCGGCCCGATGGCGACGACATTTACGCAAGAGAATCTTCAGCGCACCTATGGCGGGAAGATCGCCTTTCTGAAAGACTGATTTATGGATCTGCTACGCGACCTACTTTTCGACTATACGCTCCGCAACGTCGCCCTCGGTTCCGCCATACTGGGGATCGTCAGCGGGGTGTTGGGTTGCTTCGCCGTGTTGCGTCGCCAGGGTCTGGTCGGCGATGCCCTCGCCCATGCCGCATTGCCGGGTGTCTGTCTGGCATTCCTGTTGACCGGAAGCAAAACCCCGATCGTGCTGATGGCCGGCGCGGCAGTGACCGGGTGGATCGGCATGTTGGTCCTGCTGCGCATTGTCCGGCACACGCGCATCGATAGCAACTCCGCTCTGGGAACAGTTCTCACCGTGTTTTTCGGGTTCGGCGTGGTATTGCTGACGGTCATCCAGAAAAGTCGGAATGCCGGTCAGGCAGGTCTGGACAAGTTCCTGTTCGGGCAAGCCGCCGCGCTGACGCAGGAGCAGGTGACCACGATGGCGATTCTCGGCGGCATCGCCTTGCTAGTTGTCGCCGCATTATTCAAAGAGTTTAAGCTACTTTCGTTCGACCCGGAGTTCGCGCAAAGCCTTTCGTTGCCGACGCGCGGGCTCGATCTCCTGCTGACGGGACTGCTGGTGATTGCGGTCGTGATCGGACTGAACACGGTCGGGGTCGTGTTGATGTCGGCACTTCTGGTCGCCCCCGCCGCCGCCGCCCGGCAATGGACCAACTCGCTCAGCCACATGATCGGTTACTCCGCTTTGTTCGGAGCCGGATCGGGCGTGGCCGGTGCACTGATCAGTGTCAGCCAGTCTCGCCTCCCGACGGGTCCGGTGATCGTTTTAAGCGCGACCGTTATCGTGATCGTTTCCGTGCTATTCGGTTCGGCACGCGGGCTGGTGTGGGAATGGGTGCGCCAGTCGCGCAACCGTCGCGGACTCCAGGCTCCGCCTCCTGTTTCTCCCGTTCTGAATCCGCCCCGACAGGAGGCCGCATGAACACGAACCTGATTATCGCGGTGGTCGCGGTGCTGACCACGAGTGCCTGTGCCCTGGCAGGGGTATTCCTGGTTCTACGGCGCATGGCGATGATGGCGGATGCGATCAGCCACGCCGTGTTGCCCGGTCTGGTCGCGGGTTTCGTGCTCGCGCATATGGCGAAATGGGAGCGCGGGGGCGAACTGCTCGCGAGTTTCGTCGGGGCCGTCGCCGCCGGGCTACTGACCGTTGTGCTGGTGGAAACACTGACCAAGTCACGGCGCGTCAAAGGGGATGCCGCGATCGGCGTGGTATTTCCCGCCTTATTCGCCCTCGGCGTTTTCGTCATTTCCAAGTACCTGGCGAACGTCCACATCGACACCGATGCCGTTCTATTCGGCGAGATCGCCTTCACGCCGTTCGATACCCTGGTCATCGGCGAACGTGATTACGGCCCGCAAGCGATCTGGACTCTGGGCGGTCTGACGCTACTCAACGGCGGTTTCCTCGCTCTATTCTATAAGGAACTCAAACTCTCGACGTTCGATCCCGGACTCGCCGCCGCGCTGGGGTTCGCCCCGGTCCTGCTCCACTACACTCTGATGAGTATGGTCGCCGTGACCACGGTAGGCGCGTTCAACGCTGTCGGCGCGATTCTCGCGGTCGCGCTGATCATCGTGCCGCCCGTGACCGCTTCGCTTCTGACGCGGCGACTGCCGATCTTGATCCTGCTTTCCCTCGTTGTCGGGGCTACCGGCGCGTTGCTCGGGTTGTGGCTCGCTCTGCGATGGAACGTTTCCATCAGCGGCATGATCGCGACGATGCAGGGGGTGTTATTCGGCACGACGCTACTGTTGGCGCCGGAGCAAGGGCTGGTGGCGCAGGCAGTTCGCCGCCACAAACAACGGCGTCGCTTCGCCGCGGAAACGCTCGTCGTCCACCTGGCGACCCACGAAGGCACCGACTCCGAGGGGGTCGAAAGCGAACGACTTCATCTTCACGGCGAACTTCTGTGGACGCCCGGTTATGCGAACGAGGCGATTGTGATGGCGCGAAACGCCGGCTGGATTACGGAGCAGAGCGGCAACCTTCGGCTGACCGAGGAAGGACGCAGCCGGGCTACCGAAGTCGCCACCCGGTAAACACTCTTCCGTGAAATATAAATCATGAAACAGGCTGGGTTTAACCCTACGCTCCCGCGCCCGATCCACCGATAACCAAGATAGACGCCGTTTCGATGCGGCGAAATTTTCGGATACAAGAACTCTCCTCGAAAAGCGAAGGAACGGCGGTCTCCGCCGGAATTGAAAAAACGATGTCCAACACCCTTAAATCGTTTCTTATCGGAGCGACCGCCGTCGCCGCTTTCGGCGCGACGGGAACCCTGACGGCTTTCTCCGCGCCCCAACCGGACGCGCCGCAGGCAACCGTTGCCAAACCAAAGCCCGTCATGCTCACGGTGAAGCCCAAGGCGGCGACGAAGAAAACCAGAGTCATTATCAAGCGGGCCGACCGTGCACTACCGGTCGGAATGAAAGTGGTCGTGATAGACGAGCCAGATCTGCGCGAAGGGACGATCAGCGTCGTCACGGAAAAGAATGAATTCGCCACGATCGCTACCGGGATGGGTACACGCATCGCCCGTGGATATCAGCTGGCGGGATTGAGCAACATTCATGCAGGTTACACCCTTCGCTGTCAGGGGGCGTGGGATCAGGACGGCTTTCAGTATCAAGCTACCCGCATCTCGCTCGGCGAGACGAAACGCGATACCGACGTAATCGCCCGCATCAATGCCGCCTGTGAAAACATCAGCAAAGCGCGAAAAGGGGGCGGCTTCGGTAAATCGCTCGTCGCCATGATCCCCCCGTCCCCTACCTCGCAGGGCGTTAGCGTCGGGGGGAAACCGTACACTAAACCCGCCCCGATCCCCACCGATCTTGTCACGCCGCAAAACGGTACGACGCCGACCGTGCCTCCGGCACCCGCCGCGATGCCGGTCGATCCGTCGTTACTGCCGCCTGTAGCCGTTCCGCCCGCCCAGCAGCCATCCCCGGTCCCACGAGGGTAGAAGTCAGGCGGGTATCAACGGCGCTCGACCGGGGGCAAGAAGGCCTTGCCCCCCTTGAGCAGCCGTGAATTCCTGATGGATCTTTCCGAAAGCGGGTATACATCTCTCGCCTCGCGGGCCACACCGTTCGTCCGCGATAGCGATTCGCCCCATGCCCGGCATGGGGCGACGCAGCGAATGCAGCCGACACCGCTTTACGATAAGATAGCGGCATGGCCACCGAGCGACCCGCCGAGGGGCAACCTGCCCCCGTTTTTTCCCTTTCCACACACACTTCCGATACGCCCGTCTCCCTGTCCGATTTCGCGGGGAGGATCGTTGTTCTGTATTTCTACCCCGCCGACGACACGCCCGGTTGCACCACCGAGTCTTGCGCCTTCCGCGACCTGTCTGCCGAATACGACGCCGCAGGCGCGGTAATACTGGGCATTTCTCCCGACGATGTCGCGTCGCATCGGGCGTTCGCCGAAAAATACAAACTCCCGTTCCCGCTTCTCGCCGACCCCGACCACGCCGTCGCCGAATCCTACGGGGCATGGAAAGAAAAAAACAACTACGGGCGTAAGTATATGGGCATCGAGAGAACCACATTCGTTATCGGGAAAGACGGCAATATCGCAAAAGTCTTCGGTCGCGTGCGCGTAGACGGTCATGGCGATGCCGTATTGAACTTCGTCAAGGGAATCGTGTGACCCTGTCGGATATTGAAATCAATCGGTGTGAACTATTTCGGATCTAGCGATGCCGCGAGTGCCATTTCCTCGCGGTAAACCGGGAACACCCTTTGCAAGCCGGTGATCTCGAACACCCGCCAGATGACGCGGTTCGGGCATAAAACTCGCAAGATGCCCCCGTGCCCAAGGGTCCGTAGGTGGACCGCGACCAGCGCTTCCAACCCCGAGGAATCAACAAACCTCACCTCGTTCAGGTTGAGGATGAGGTCATGGTCTCCGTTCTCGATGAGTTTGAAAAGGTGCTCCTTGACGGATGGGGAACGATAGGAGTCGAGCTCTCCGTTGAGGTGGACCATCGGCAGTCCGTGGATGCGAGAAACGCGGAACATCGGTGTGACTAACATTTCGGAACTTAATCCTTTCCCGGATCACTGTTTGATCGAGAGGCGGCAAACAGTAATTCGAGTCGACGCGGCACCGGTGGAACCTTAGAATACTACGAAGCGCAAAAAGAAAGGTTTGACGGTTGAAAGTTCCACAGCGTCGCAAACTTCAAATCAATGATGGGTAGTATATCGCGTCGAAATCACGGTTGAAACCCGTGCCGTAAAAATATTTTTGCCTTTTTCCGCGGTTGCCCCAATCGGTTCTTTTCGGCTACAATCGTTGCGTACGGCGTCTCGAATGATGCCGCCCGATTGTACAAGGATTCCTCATAAACTATGACCACCATCACCCCGACCGAACCATCGGCACCGACCAGTGAAGTCAAACTTCCCTATACCGTTACATTAATACCTGGCGATGGGATCGGACCGGAAGTGACGAATGCGACCGTAGAAATACTGGAGGCGACAGGTATCCCTTTCGTATGGGATCTGCAGGAAGCCGGAGCGGACGTCATCCCTCTTTATGGCACTCCGCTCCCGGATCAAGTGGTGAATGCGATCGTGAAGTCGCGCATCGCCCTGAAAGGTCCGATTGCGACCCCGGTCGGCGGCGGTTTCACATCGGTGAATGTTACGCTACGGCAGCGACTGGGCTTGTACGCGAACGTGCGTCCGGCCCGTAGCCTTCCCGGCGTCAAGACGCCTTTTAGCGGTGTAGATATCGTAGTGGTGCGCGAGAACAGCGAGGACCTGTATAGCGGCATCGAGCACGTCGTTGTCCCGGGCGTGGTCGAGTCGCTCAAGATCATCACCGAGAAGGCGTCCTCCCGTATCGCCCGCCACGCGTTCGACTATGCCCGTCTCCATGAGCGCAAAAAAGTCGTCGCGGTTCACAAAGCCAACATCATGAAACTCTCGGACGGCTTGTTTCTGGAATGTTGTAAGCGCGCCGCCCGCGACTACCCGGAGATCGAGTATTCCGAGATGATCGTGGACAACTGTTGTATGCAACTCGTCACCAAGCCGCAACAGTTCGATGTCATGGTGATGGAGAACCTGTATGGCGACATCATTTCCGACCTTGCTTCGGGCCTGGTCGGCGGTTTGGGCGTCACCGGGTCGGCGAACATCGGCGACGACGTCGCCGTGTATGAAGCGGTTCACGGTTCCGCGCCAGATATCGCTGGCAAAGGGGTGGCGAACCCGACGGCGCTTGTGATGAGTGGGATCATGATGCTCCGCTCCCTCGGCGAAATGGAGGCGGGTATGCGGGTGGAGAAAGCGTTATATAAGGTGTTCACGAACGGCAAGCATTTCACCCGCGATCTGGGCGGCACGGCGACCACGGCGGAGTTTGTCAAAGCCGTTATCGCCGCGATGGAGTAAGACGAATATCCCGCGCTCCCTACCAGGAAGTTAGCCTTCAGGGTGCGCCCGGGGCGGTGAGCGGCAGGGTGAAGAAAAACACGCTCCCTTGCCCCGGCTCGGATTCGACCCAGATACGCCCGCCATGCGCCTCGACCGCCATTTTGCTGAACGTCAGCCCGAGACCGGTGCTCATCTTACGACCCGCCTTGCGATTCTCGACCTGGCCAAATTTCTCGAAAATTCGGTCGAATGCCTCTTTCGGGATCCCTTCGCCGCTATCCCGCACGGCGAAGATGAGTAGCCCCATGCCCGAGCCGCTCGGTTGCACAGATACGTCCACCGTCCCGCCCGACGGGGTAAACTTGAGCGCGTTGCCGATCAGGTTGACTAGCGTCCGCCGAAGCTTGTCGCCATCCGCGGAAAACGGGGGCAATCGATTATCGGAATGCTCTGTCAGCGTTATATTTTTATTGCGTGCCAGTAATGCCACCTGTGCGACGGAACTGTGAACCAATTCGTCCGGGGATACCGTGCCGTATTCCAGCTGCAACGATCCTTTCTCCATCTTATCGATATCCAGGAGATCGTTGATCATGCCGAGGAGCGTGTGCCCACCGTCCAGGGAAAGCCCGAGCATTTCTTGCTGGATTTCGTTGAGATCCCCGACCGCCTCCACGGTCTGCATTCCGGCAAGTATACTCGTGAGCGGAGTTCTTAAATCGTGGACGATCATGTGCGTGAGATCGTCGCGCATTGTTTCCAAATCCTTGAGGTGGCGATAGCTGTCCTGAAGCTCGACGAACAATCCTGTTTCCCGGTCCCTCGCGCGTTTCTCCCGCAGACAGGAGCCGATGCGCGCGCGAAGCAAGACTGGATCGAACGGTTTCGGCAGATAATCCGCCGCCCCCATTTCGATACAACGCACGACGCTATCCACTTCATCCAGTGCGGTGATCATGACCACGGCGACATGCCGCAAATCCGGGTCTACCTTGATACGTCGCAACGTCTCGTACCCGTCCATCTCCGGCATCATGATGTCGAGCAGCACCAGGTCGAAAGGCGACGCGGCGAGGAGCGAAAGTGCTTCGCTTCCACTTGCCGCACCGACGGTCTGGTGCCCCTGCTTTTCCAAACGCCGCAACAGGATATCGCGGTTCGCCTCGACATCGTCGACAACCAAGATATGACCGTGCTGATCACTTTCCGTGATGACGTTCGGTCGCGCCGTTTCGGTCCGCCGATCCGGCGTCGGTATTGTGACAGGGGTGGTGACGGCATCCCCTCGTAATGCGTCGTGCGTAAGCCGTTCTTCCACGATCGTTAGCAACGTTTTACCCGCCGCCCGCACTTTCTCGAGATCCGCGAGCAGCCCCGCCGGGTCGCTACTAGCGCGGGTGTCCTCGATCAGCATTTCGGTGTAGCCGATGATCTGACCGATGGGGTTGCGCAGATCGTGACGTAGAAGGGCGACCGATTCCTGTTCCGGAGTGTTCGATTGGATCATCGTACTGCCCCGGTCATTTCCGCGGATGGCGATTGGTTCGTTAACCGTTCGATCTTCTCCAAAAGGCGTGAGAACTCCACGGGCTTGGTGTCGTAATCGTCACAGCCGGCCTCGATGGCCTTTTGTCGGTCGCCCGCCATGGCGTGCGCGGTGAGGGCGATTATCGGTATCGAGGCGGTCCGCGAGTCGGACTTAACCTGCCGTGTTGCCTCCCACCCGTCTAGGATCGGTAAACTCATGTCCATCAGGATGATCTGGGGGGGAGTATCGGCACTCAAAGACAGCGCCACACCCTGCGCACCGTCCACCGCGCACTCCACCACGTATCCCTTTCGGATCAGTCGCCGCGAAAGCATATCGCGATTCTCGGCGTTATCTTCGACCAATAAAATTTTCAACATTTCTCGTTCTCCCCTTCTATTTCGCCGCGGTCCGGGTTGACTCGATTAGGCTGCGCACTTCACTGAGCAAGGCGTCGCGGCTCCAGGTGCCCTTCTGTAGAACCTTCTCGACATAGCCGTTCAGTCGTAATGTGTCCGCCTCCGTAATGTCCTTCGCGGTCAAGACTATCACGGGAATATCTCGCCACTCCTCCCGCTGACGCAAATGAAACGCGAACTCAAATCCATCCATTTCCGGCATCATGAGGTCCAGCAGAATCAGGTGCGGCCTTTGTTCCATCACGCGCTCGATCGCGGTTCTGCCGTTCTGTGCCACTTGGACCGACCAGCCCTCGCGGGTCAGGAGGGCAGACATCATTTCACGCGTCGCCTCGTCATCTTCCACGATCAACACCTGGCACGGCACCGGATTGTCATTCCCGCTGGCGCCGCATCGAACGCGATATTTCGAAAGAACCGCGCTCAGCCGGGCGCGATCGATCGGCTTGTTGAGATAATCCGCCGCGCCCAACGCATACCCGACGTGCTCCTTGTCGACCATTGTGAGCATGATCACCGGAATCTGCAACGTCGCGGGGTCGCTCTTAAGTGCCTGCAAGACCCCCCAACCGTCCATCCCGGGCATCATCACATCGCAGGTGATAATGAGTGGGCGAATCGTGCGGGCGAGGCGCAAACCCTCCTCGCCGGTCGCCGCCAGAATCACATCAAACCCTTCGCGGGTCAGGAACCGTTGCATGAGGTCCCGTGTGGACGGATCATCGTCGATCACCAGCACCGTTTCTCGCACAGGAGTTAGTACGGTCGAAACAGCACCCTCCGCCGCCGTAGGGGGGTCGGAAATGTCCGCTTGCCGTTCTTGCACCGTGACGGGGAGAGACAGCGTGAACGTCGAACCCTCGCCTGGTGCGCTCTGAAGCGTGACATCGCCCCCCATCATCCGGGCAAAGCGCCGCGTTATCGCCAGACCCAGCCCCGTGCCGCCATATTTTCGCGTTGTGGAAGCATCCGCCTGCGAAAATGCTTCGAACAGCCGCGACTGTTGCTCCGCACTCATACCGATCCCGGTATCGGCGATTTCGAAGACGACGTTTCCCCCGCTCCGGAGGATACGCAATGTGATCGTCCCGTCCTCGGTAAATTTGGCGGCGTTACTCAGCAGGTTGAAGAGCGACTGACGTATCTTCGTCAGGTCGGCGTGCATAGACCCGATGTCACTCGCGCATTCGACGGTCAGTTTGTTGTTCTTCTTACCGACCAGAGTCTGCACGACGCCGGCGACTTCGTCCGCCATTCCCGCAAGGTCGAAGTCTTCCAGGAAGAGCTCCATCTTACCCGCTTCGATCTTGGACAGGTCTAAAATGTCGTTGATGAGCGCGAGGAGATGCTTCCCCGCGGTTTTGATTTTGAGCAGGTCCGACGCGGCATCCTGCTGCCCATCCGCTTCGGCATCCTCCTGCAACATTTCGGAGTAGCCGATGATGGCGTTGAGCGGCGTACGTAGTTCATGGCTCATGTTCGCCAGAAACTGCGACTTGGTTCGGCTGGCGACCTCGGCGGCCTCCTTGGTACGTAGCAACTCCGTTTCAGCAGCTTTGCGTTCGGAGATGTCGCGGAAAGCGACCACCACACCGCCGAGTGACTCGGTCCTCGCCTGAATCGGTGCGCCGAACACATCGATCGGAGTGCCTGCCCCATCCCGGCGTACCAGAACGGCGTCGGTTCCGTTGTAGTCGCGTGCCTGTCCGTCACGAAGGATCTGTGCTACCAGGCTTTCCGGCAAGGCATCTTTTTCTCCGGCGGTCGCGACCTCCTTCAAATCACTCCCGATGATCAGCCGGAAAATCTCGTCGACGTTGCGACCGATTACTTCACTCTGTTTCCAGCCGATGAGCTGTTCCGCCTGTCGGTTCAGCAGAGTAATCGTTCCTTTGTTATTCGTAGCCAGCACCCCTTCGCCCAAGCTGCCCAGAATAGTTTTCAGCCAGACTTCACGGCTTTTTATCTCCTGAGCCTGCTCCCGCACCCGGTTGCTCGCCTGCATGTAGTCGTCGGACAGGGTGGTCAGGTGATGCCGTGCCGACATGGCGAGCAGAAATCCGCCGCCCAGCGCCGCCAGCGCGGACGTGATGATGACGCCGTAAGCGGTGTTCCTCGTGGAACGATCACGCGATGTGACGAGCCGCTTCTGTGTCTCGACGAAGGGGGTAAACTCTGCCCGCAATTCGTCCATGAGCATCTTGCCCGTCTGTGCCTGGATCTGGGCGGGTGTGAGCGCCCGGGACATGGAAGCACGTAGCGCAATCGTACCATCTGACGAAGACTGCCAATTTCGCCACAACTGTTGCATGTTGCGGGCACGCCCCAGCTGTATCGGATTGTCCTGGACTAATCGCCCCAGAGCGACGAGGTTTTTCGGTGCCAGTTCGCGACCGTTTTCGTACGGCTCCAGATAATCCCGGTCTCCGCTCAGGAGGTAACCGCGTTTTGCCGTCTCACTGTCCAGCAGGAACTTTTCCGCAAGGTATGCCTGTGCGATGACTTGGTTTGTGTGCTGAACCCACTCGAAAGCGCGGAGCAAGCTCAAAATCTGCCAGATTAAGAGTCCTGCCAGAGCGACCAGAAGAAGAAGCGGGAGCAAAGTGGCGCGCGATAGCAACCGGTTAAACCGCGTCTCGTTAATCAAGGGGCGCATCAGTTTTCGTTCCCGGACGGCGCGGTGTTATATGTCATGTTGATATCATTCTTCACTCACTGCCCTGTCAGAAAGACAAAAACAAAAGGCAGACATCCGTATGCTCGGAATGCCTGCCCTCGGAATATTGTACCTGTAGAAATCGGTTGATCTGGCGGGATTGCTTCCAGATCCAATTGTCGGTAGTCTTTGCCTTTCGTGAGTATGCCCAATATTCATGAGTCTTAAACGCCGATCACCGCCGACGTCAATGAGGACCCGCCCGGGACGGGAGGGGAACAATCACGCCGGAACCTGGCATGAGTACGCTCAGCGATAAGGACGGGGATTTCGCCGCTAACGGGGTAAAATACGGCATGAGTTGGCAGTCTTCCGATCACTCGCCGAACGCCGAGTCGAAATTGATCCGCCGCGACCCCGCGCTGCATGTCTCCCTGGGCGCGGTCTATCTGTCACCCGCCCATGGGTTCAACGAATTGGCACCGACGTATGACCAGCGGCTCGCGGGAAACCCGCTTTTTGGTGTGGAAAGCACTGCGACCCTTGCCTTCTTTCCAATGCTGGAAGGAAAATCGGTGGCGGACGTCGGTTGCGGCACGGGGCGATTATCGCTACAGATAGCGCGCATGGGCGCGGGAGCCGTAATCGGGGTCGATTTGTCCGAAGAAATGCTCGCCGTCGCCGTCCGCAAAACGGTACGCGCGGGTGACCTCGCGGAGGTTGTCACCTGGCGGCGCGGAGATCTTCTGGAGCGTCTGCCATTCCCCGACTGTTCCGTTGACGTCGCGGTCTGCGCACTGACGCTTTCCTTTTTGCCGGATGTCGGCGGTGCGTTCCGCGAACTGTCTCGGATTATTTCGCCGGGCGGGTCGCTCGTCGTCAGTGACTACCACCCGCACGGCTTGGTTCAGGCGCGCGCGGACGCGACGGCGCTGAACGGTAACAAAGATAAAGCTCCCTATCTGCGCTTCACCTCAGCCGGCGGGGATGACTGTCGGATCACGCAGTATGTACATACCATTAGCGACCTGTTCCGGGCGGGACAGGATGCGGGGCTGACGTTGCGTCAGATTTCCGAGCCGGTCGCCGATAGTCACCTTGCCAACACGTACGCCGCGCATCGCGAGCGTAGCGGGGCGCCTCTCGCGGTTATCGCCCGGTTCGACAAATGAAAACGAGGGGGCGGCCTGCGCCGCCCCCTCGTCCTGCGCGCAGAACGCCGGGATCACATCTTGTCCATCTTCGGTGCCATCTTGTTGCCCATCTTCGGCGCCATTTTGCCGTTCGTCTTGTTCCCCGACGGCATGATCACGGTATCGATGACGTGAATTACCCCGTTGTCGGCGGCGATATCGGTCTTGATGATTTTGGCGTTGTTGACCATCGGCGGGTTCACACCGACGCGGATCGTCGGACCGGCGAGCGAAGGCACATCCGCGGGGCCGGACATCGCGACCACATCCGCGGCCATGACCTTCTTCGCTACCACGTGGTATTTGAGAAGGGACGCCAGTTTCGCCTTGTTCTCCGGCTTCAGAAGCATCGCCAGTGTCGCCTTCGGCAACTTGGCGAACGCTTTGTTGGTCGGCGCGAACACGGTGATGTTTTGCGTGGTCTTCAGCGCGTCGACAAGCCCGGCAGCTTTGACTGCCTTGACAAGCGTCGAGAACTGCGGGTCAGACATCGCGATCTCGACGACGTCGGCAGCCTGAGCAGACGGTGCGAACAGTGCTGCGGCAGCAGCGATTCCAGCAAACACGAAAATATTTCGCATTGGTTTCAATACCTTCCTGATTTTTGCGCGCTTTCCGGAGCGCGGATCGTAACTCTACCGCGCTTATAACGAAATTTTAGAATCTTTAGTGCCTGTTTTTTATAAAATCGACAGGACTTCGGGGCATCGGCCGCGAATAACATACGAGCTATGTCGCTTTCCCAAACAAAAATCCCCCTTTTCGTGCTGATGTGTAGTATTTCAATCGGCTTACCCGCCTATTCATTCCCGATTAATCCACAGGACGAAGTCGAGCAAACGAAACCGCGCGTTTTATCTGTCTCGTCGTTCTCGGACGAGATGAAAAACCGGCGAACGAACAGAGAACAGCTCGCGGAGCGTGTCCGGCGCTGGTTCGGCGCGGACAATCTGAAAAAAGGTCCCAATCCGAAACAGGACGATTTAAGGATGGTGGCGGCCATCGAAACCGAGGCCGAGTTGCCTGGGAGCGTAACGCCCGTTCTGTCGTCCGATGACGGTACGTATCGTCTGCCAATGGGGCGCATCGGAAAAACCAACGTTTATGCCGCCGAAACCACGCTCCCCGAAGGAACGTTCCTACGCTGGCATTACGAGATCGGCAGTCAGCGAAAAGGCGCCGGCAACCTGGAAGCCTATAACTACCCCATCGAGTTCCGCAAAAACAAATCCGTGCCGCAGGGTACGGTCACGGAAATGCCCCTTTGGAAGAGTACCGTGTTCGCGAATACCGAGCGAAAATGGTGGGTTTATATCCCCGCGCAGGTGACTCAGAATCCGGGAATGCCCGCCGCCGTGATGATCGTCCAGGACGGCGAGGGTGCGAAATGGTATCTGCCTACGGTGCTCGACAATATGGTCGCAAAAAATGAGATTCCCCCCACCGTCGCGGTGATGATAAACCCCGGCCGCTTCATCCCCGAAGGTAGCAACCGATCCTTCGAGTACGACACGTTATCCCCGCAATATAGTCAGTTTCTGCTCACGGAAATATTGCCGGAAGTCGAAAAAATGGTTAAGCTGCGCTCCGACCCGGCGGGACGCATCGTTTTGGGGCAAAGTAGCGGCGGTATTTGCGCGTTCACGGCGGCCTGGGAACGACCGGACCAGTTCGGGAAGGTGATTTCCTGGATCGGGACATACGTTAATATCGCATCGGGGGCGACGGGAATCGCGGGTGGTCACAATTACCCGCCGATGATCCGCCGGAGTAAGAGGGAACCGAAGACGATCCGCGTGTTTTTGCAGGATGGTGCGAACGATCTGGATAACCAGTTCGGTAACTGGCCGCTCGCCAATCAGGAAATGGCAGCGGCACTGAAATATTCCGGGTACGACTACAAGTTCGTGTTCGGACAGGGTGCACACAACGACCAACACGGACGCGCCTTACTCCCCGATGCGCTCCGGTGGCTCTGGCGTGACGCCCCGAAGTAAAGATATTCGTGCCGGCTGACGACGTCCGGCGCGGTCCACATTTGGCGTTGCCACCTGTGTCTTCGACGGTGCCGCTTGCGGCGTGCGCGGTTATCCGGTGACGTTTTTATTCCCTTGACCGGAGGGGTACCCGGCGTTTAAGGAGGCGGCGATCTCATTCAACGCGAAGTCGATCTGCCCCGTCTCGATGATCAGGGGGGGCACGAACTCCAGGATGTCGCCGGGTCCCGCCGGGAGGACGATCAAGCCGCGCTGAAGTAAATCGTAGACTAACCCGAGCGCGGTTTCCTTTTTGTCGAAGCGCAACCCGAGCATCAAGCCGCGTCCCCGTACCTCGGCAATCTGTTCAGGGAAGCGGTCTTTTAACTCGAATAATCGCATCTTAAAATATTCGCCGGTCGCTTTCGCACGGTGAGGCAGA
The DNA here is from genome assembly GCA_014379275.1 of Armatimonadota bacterium. Lineage (GTDB taxonomy): Bacteria > Armatimonadota > Armatimonadia > Armatimonadales > Armatimonadaceae > JACMIU01. Next base: position 15,643 of record JACMMA010000316.1, read on the forward strand.
TCGAGGCGCTCGATCTCACTGATCGCGGCGAGCGATGCGGCGCAGGCGAGCGGATGACCGAGAAAGGTGGAAGTGTGCAACGCTTCTCCGGTAGATTCGCCCCATGCTTGCGCGATCCCCGGCCGCATCGCGCACGCCGAAATCGGAAATCCTCCGCCCATCGCCTTCCCCATACACAGGATGTCGGGGACCACGGCGTCGGCGTCGCATGCCCACCAATCGCCGGTGCGCCCCCACCCGGTGAAGATTTCATCGGCGATGAGTAATATTTCGTAGCGGTCGCACAGCTCGCGCAAGCCTGCCATCCAGCCTGACGGCGGTTCGATGATCCCGCCGCGCCCCTGGAGCGGTTCGACGATCACCGCGCCGAGCGTGTCCCTGTGGTCGCGGAATGCGTCCTCCACAAACGATAAACACGCCGCGGTACACCGGGATCCGCAGGAGAGCCGGCATTCGCGCGGTTCACAATACGGGACGTGCCTGCCAAAGGTCGGTACTTGACCGGAGAACGGCTCCCGGAAATCGGCACGCTCGGTGACAGCGAGCGCCCCCATCGTCAAGCCGTGGTAGCCGGCGCGGAACGCCAGAACTCCCGGTTTGCCGTTGAAAAGTCGCGCCGACTTCAGCGCGGCTTCTACCGCATCGCCGCCGTTTAATCCGAAAATCACGAAGCCCAAATCGCCTGGAGCCCGCGCGGCTATCTTTTCGGCGAGTCGTACCTTGACGCCGGACGGGTGAACATCGCCCATCCCGTGTATCAGCGTTCCCGCCTGTTTTTGTATCGCCTCCACAACGCGCGGATTGCTATGGCCGACTCCCGCGACACCGAATGCCGCCGTCAGGTCAAGGTAGGTGTTCCCGTCAGCGTCGGTGACTAGGCACCCGCTCGCGCTCTCCCAGAACACCGGGAAGCGACGGAGCGGGTCGAGAAAGGTGATCTGGGGGTTTTCGCTACGCCGTAATTCGTCGGCGAGGGCGAGCGAATTGGGACCAGGGATAGCGGTTCTTCGTACGGGTAACATGGCCGTTAATTGTACCGCTTTTGCCGAATTCGTATCGAAGGCTGTATACTGACGGCGGCGGCACCGGCAACCCAACTGGTTTCTTTCCGTGGCTGAAAAACGGTGTGTCGCCTACGTCGGCACAAATGTTGCAGACAAGAGTGGATACGGGAACCATTTATAGTGCCTTCACAGTATGATTACAATGGTAGTCAAGACGATATAGCTTCAGAGGAGGGGGGCGATCACGCCCCTACAGTGCGACGGCGGACACGGATATTTACGCCGCCCGTGGGCGATCGGCCTGCCACGATGCCGTGGCAGGACCCCGCAACGGTAAGACCGAAGTCCGCCGATAACAGCGGCAACCGACGTATCGCTCCGACAACCGGCAAAGGGATAAGCAAGAGCATGAAACGAATGGTCACCGTGGGAATCGCCGCCGGCATTCTGGGTGTGTTCGCGTTGCTAGCGGGAAAAGCACTGCAGGTGGGAACCGCGATGGGCGGCAAGCAAGGCATTGTCGGGGCGTGGCAGGGTTTCAACGATCCGCTCGGTCAATTCCCCGCCAATACCCAGCGGGTTAACATCCTTCTCATCGGTAAAGATTACAACCACACCAACAAGGGCATTCTTTACACGAAAGCATCCCGTTCGGACACTCTAATCGTTTTCTCGCTCGACCTACGCAATAAAACTGTTTCCGCGCTTTCCATCCCCCGAGACACCTACATCGCCGAACGCCGCGGCAAAATCAATGCCGCGTTCGCCCAGGGCGGCGCCCCGATGGCGGTCGAAACGGTAGGGAAACTGCTCGGCGTTTATCCCGATTACTTCATAGCACTCAAACCGGATAGCGTGAAAGAGCTGGTGAACGAGATCGGCGGGGTCGAGGTGACCGCGCTCGATGCCATGAAATACGACGATAATTGGGGCGGTCTTCATATCGATTTGCCGGAAGGCACCTACAGCATAAACGGCGATCAGGCCGTGGGTTATACCCGGTTCCGCAAGTCCAACGACGGCTTGCCACGCTCCATCGAGGAGGGCGACGCCCGCCGCATGGCGCGTCAGCAAAACCTCGTCCGAGCAATGATTTCCAAGGCGAAAAGCCCGGCGGTCTTGATGCGCGCCGACACCTTGATCAACACCGCTTTCAAGCAAGTGGAAACCGATCTAAGTGAGACGCAACTTCTCGCCCTCGCCACGATTTTCCGCGAAACCGAGCCGGACAAGATCACCTCCGCATCGCTGATCGGCGAAGACGGGCGGGCGGGCGGTTTATATGTTTTCAAGCCGGACACAGAGAAAACGACACATCTCGTGGACTGGCTTCTCCGCGGCGATCTGGGCGCGGCGAACGCGCTGACGGTGGTCGCGGTCCAGAACGGTACAAAAATCAAAGGCGCGGCGCGGCGCATCGCCGATTCGCTGAAAGGCGGTGGTTTCGACGCCCGTCCGGACGGCAACGTACCTAAGGCACCGGGCGGGGATGTCCCGGAGGAGTTGTCTGTATCGCGAATCGTGTATCATAAGGCGTCGTACGAAGAGCGCGCGAAAAGCATCGCCCGTATGGTCGGCGTCTCCGATGTCGTCAAGGAAGCGCTTCCTCCCGCGGAAGAAGCGGGGACTTCTCAAGGAGACGATGCTGAGCGCCCTGCGGACGTGACCGTCCTGGTGGGGTTGGATGTCGCGAAGCGTGACGCACTGCAACAAAGTGCAAGCCGCGAATAGAAAAGGTATTTGGTATGGCTTCCCCCAATGACTCCTTGCTCGTGGAGCAAGAACCACAATCCGTTACGGCGAAGTATCGGACTATCCTGCTTTTCGGCGCCCCCGGCGCGGGTAAGGGAACCGTCGGGAAAGCTCTCGGGGTGATACCCGGCTTTCTGCACATGGCATGCGGCGACGTTTTCCGCAACATGGATTTATCCACGCCGCTGGGCAGAAGATTCATCGAGTTTTCCTCCAAAGGACTGCTGGTCCCGGACGATTCGACCATCGCCCTTTGGAAGGTGAACATAGACGGGCTGGTCGGCACACATACGTTCCGCCCCGACCGTGATATTTTGGTTCTGGACGGAATCCCGCGTAACGTTGAGCAGGCGAAAATCATGTCCCACTACATCACCGTCGAGCGGGTGTTTTACCTCGTCTGCTCGGACGAAGCACTGATGATAGAGCGTCTGCAGCGCCGGGCGATGAAGGAGAACCGCCTCGACGACGCATCCGAGGAAGTGATTCGTCGCCGCTGGCGGGTATATGAAGAAGAAACCGAGCCGGTTTTGCGGTATTACCCGTCGGAGGTTATCGAACGCGTAGACGCCGTCGGGCCACCGGTCAAAGTCATTCATGACGTTTTAGGGCGCGTAATTACGGCAAGCTTGACGTAGCAACGACCTGGGTACAACGCAACGTAATGAACGCGGGCGAAAAACTTCGGTTAGTACACCAGCGGCTTTGCGAGGAGTATGGCTGCCCGATCGCGTATTTCGGCGATCTGGATCCCCTTTCCGAGTTGGTCTCGTCGCTTCTTTCGCATCGCACGAAGAACGCGGATTCCGCACGTGCTTTTCGCGCCCTCCGGGCGCGGTTCGAGTCGTGGGAAGCGGTTCGGGATGCGTCGCTTGCCGACGTTCAGGAAGCAATCGCCGCGTGCACATGGCCGGAGCAAAAAGCGCCCCGTCTGCAAGCCGTGTTACGAAAAATTACCGAGTCACATGGGGAGCCGCTTTCGCTGGATTTTCTTGCCGATATGCCGGTGGTCGAAGCGCGGGCGTTTCTGGAAAAGATGCCCGGTGTGGGACCGAAGACATCCGCCGCCACCCTTTCCTTCTCGCGGATTCGGGCGCGCGCTTTGCCGGTGGACAGCCATCATCATCGAGTCGCCATACGGATAGGGCTGATCGACGCGACGGTGGATGTCGGCCCGGCACACGCGCGTCTCGATGCGCTGCTCCCCGCGGAATGGGATGCGCAGACGGTGTATGACCATCACGAAGCGTTGATGCTCCACGGCCAGCGCGTTTGTTTTTTCCGCGCCCCGGCGTGCGGGA
>JACMMA010000317.1 GCA_014379275.1 Armatimonadota bacterium
ATACAGGTCTTCGAGATAGCACAGCGTCTTGTCGCTCCACGTGTGCGGGTGCAAGACGTAGTTGGCGAAACCGAGCGGGATACCGTCTTCGGTCAACGCGATCACAGAGTTGACCGGATTCGCGCCGTCCAGGATGCGCGACCAGACGCCCGCCGTGACGCTCTCCGGGAGTTGTTGCGCGTAAAATGCGCAATATGCTCCCCACATTTCTCGCCACGCCGCTTCGTCGCCCGCTTGCATCAGGCGGATGATTGCCGTCTCCATAGTGATAGTCTACCGCTTCCGCCGCCGAACTCACCACGTCAGCCCGGTGCCGACGGGTATGCTCCCCGCCATCGGCAGGACACGGCGGCGGAAACGTCGATGGCGTTGTACTCGACACGGGCTGGCACCTTCACCGCTTGGTCGGACGCGGGGTGAGAAACAGGTCCCTGCGGGCACGGAGCGAGGCATGATCCGGAACACGGTCAGCCGGTCACCGATCTGCCCGTAGGATGCCGACCTGCCCGTAGGATAAGGATGCACCTTTGGCATCACTCAGTTTTCGCTTCTGGCTCACCGAAAGGATACGCACAGCGCCCGCGACATAGTGCAACCTTTTTGGGGTTACGTGTCGTATAATAAAGGCGTGTTGCGTTTCCCGGACGCACCGATGCCGCGATTTTCCCGATCATGCGAATCCAAGTTCAGCCAGCAACGCAAACTCAGCCTCCCCGCTCTACGTGGTATACACAGGGTGGACAGGGCACGGTCACTAACAATACCCCCTCCGAATACGGCGCACAGAGTCTCCAAACCGCCGCGCCATCCCTCCACTGGCCCGACGCCGTCGCGTACCGCGAGGCGATCCAGAACCCACAGGCGTCACTCGCCCCCCCCGAGCTGCGCCACGGAGCCGTTTCGCAGGACAAACGCGGCTTGCCTATCGCCTACACCGGTCGGTTCGCGGTCGTATTTCGCGTCGTGGATGCCGAGGGATTCCAGTGGGCGGTCCGTTGCTTCACCGCGCCGCCGCAGAACGAAGTGATTCCCCGCACCGACCGCTACCGGCTTATCGCGTCCCACGCGTCGGAACTCGGCGACATCTTCGTGCCGTTCAAGTATTTCGAGCAAGGCGTCCGCGTCGGGTCTGCCTGGTATCCGTTCGTCGCCATGCGCTGGGCGTCCGGCGAAACCCTCGGTAAGTTCACCGACCGCAACCTGCACAATCCCGAAGCCCTGCGCACCCTCGCGGGAACACTGTCGTCCCTCCTGAAGCGCCTCGAAGACGCGGGAATCGCGCACGGCGATTGGCAACATGACAACCTGATGGTGGCGAAAAACGGCAAGCATGTCACGCTCGTTGACTACGACGGCATGTTCGTCCCCGAATTCAACGGTCTGGTCGCCGACGAATTAGGACACCCCAACTATCAGCATCCGGCACGCTCTCCGCTCGACTTCGGGCCAAAAATGGACCGCTTCGCGTGCCTGACGATGCAGTCCGCGCTACTTGCCCTGTCGCACGAGCCCGCACTCTGGAGCCGCTTCTCCGATGGCGAGTCGCTACTGTTCAAGAAGATAGATTTTCAGGACCCGTCGGTTTCGCCGGTGTTCCGCGCCCTGCGCGATGTCGCCGAGAAATACGGCGATGAAACACTGGCGGACTCCATCGCCCGCCTGGAGGACGCTTGTCTCCACGCTTCGGACGCGGTAATGGAGCCGGCTATCGCATCCGTGGAATCGCAATCTACCGAAATAGCCGTTTCCGATTGGGATACCCTTCCCACCACGGCGACGGTGCTATCGAAAGCGACCGCGAAAGGCACCCAGGAGACTGTCCTCGCCACACAAAGCAACACCAAATGGTGGCAAGCAGGACCGGCGATCGCGCTGCCCGATCCGGCGACCGTGGCGCAGGCGTCTTCCGCGGTGAGCGCGAAATGGTTCGCCGGTCAAACGCCCACCGTCATGGGCGGTGCGGGACTGGCACAACAGCACAAACCGGTGGAAACATGGGCGTTCATTGAACGCGTCTACCGCGACGAAACCCTGACCGCGGAGCGAAAGCACTTCATGATGTCGCGGGGCGGCATGGCGATTCTCGCGGCGTTTACGGTGCTTTTCCTGCTGTCGCTGTTCGGGCGCGGCGGTTCGTTCCCGTTCTATCTGTTCTTCTGGGTTTTCAACATCGGAAGCCTCGGCTACGCCAACTGGCCGCGTAAAAAGATACACGACGAGTTGGAAGCCGAAATCGCTAAGATGGAAAAACTGATGAACGAACGGCGCGAAAAGATCGCCGCCCGACAACACGCGTTCGTGCCGGGCGGCGGACTATCCCCGCTCGGCGCGGCGGCGTTCGGCTCGCTACATGACTACGTCAACGACCGCCTCAGCAAGACTCAGGTCAACCAAGCCCTAACCGTGAAGGGGATCACTCCGACGACGCTGAAAGTTTTACGGGGTGAGGGCATCACCACGGCCTTGCATTTACAAGGCAGGACCAGTGTCGCCGAGGTTCCGGCGAATGAAATAGCCGCTCTTCAGCAGTGGTGCCGCGATATCGAGATGCGCTTCGCGGACGAGTACCGCCATTCCGGGGCGTCGAGCCGCCCGCAGAACACGTCCGCCGAGATCGCGCGATGGGAGCAGGAAGCCGCCGAGTTCGAGCGCGAACGTGACCGCCTCCTGCGCGAGAAGTCTCAGTTCCCGGACGTGTCGTTCTGGAATGTCTACTGGCGCAAGCTATTCGGACTGCCGGAAAACGTATCCGCTTCGCAGCCGAATCCCGCGCCGTAATGCAGTAGGAATCTCACCCCCCCGCCCCCTCTCCGGGCCGGAGAAGGGGAGTAGATACACCGGAAAATGTTCCGCTACCGGCAAACAATCTCTCTGGCTCCCCCTCTCCCCCAGACCGGGGCGGTCCGGCACGGAGAGGGGGCGGGGGGTGAGGTTCCATTCCTACGCCGGTTCGTTGCTCAATCCGGGTAAATGTCCGATCTGCCAGCCCGCGTTGTTGAGAAAGTCGGCGACGGCGGTACCGGGCGCAACGAGTTCGTCAATCGCCTGATTCAGCGTGTCCGGTAAGGCGAGTGTGGCGGCGGGGAGCAGATCGCGGAACTGCTCTATTGTCCGGGGACCGATGATCGGCGCGGTAACGATGTCACGTTCCCGCACCCAGGCAACGGCGGCGACGGCGGGGGAAAGTCCGTGCTCGTGCGCAAGCCCGACGAATCGAAGCGCGGTTTCGGCGGCGTCCCCGTTCGTGCGTTGTTGCCACATTTTATTGCGCTCGATCCGCGAGCCGGTCGGGAGGTTTTCTACGGAAACGCTTTTGCCGTATCTACCCGTGAGTTGCCCCCCGGCGAGCGGCGACCAGGCGACCAGTCCCCACCCCTCTTTCCGTAGAAAACCCGCCCGGTCGTTCTCGATACGCCGGTCGAGAATGTTGTAGGGCGATTGATCGCTGATCGGTTCTACCCAGTGGCGCGACCGTGCCTGCCAGGCGGCTTCCGCCATCTGCCACGAAGC
>JACMMA010000318.1 GCA_014379275.1 Armatimonadota bacterium
CACATACGCTCGACAGACGCTCCCGCGAATTGCTGTTCGCGGTCACCATCGTCGTTGCGGAGAACGAGACCGGGGTGCTTCATATCGCCCGTGCGGGGTCAGAGCCCGCCCTCATCTGTCGTAGCGGGTCGGAGGGGATAGCACTCCGGCCGATCGCCGATCTCGCCGATCTGCCGGTCGGTGCCTTCCCGGGGACACAATACGTAGTCATCACCGAGACCCTTGCCCCCGGCGAAACCTTTCTGCTTTACACCGATGGGTTGACGGATAGTGCCGGGGGTGATGCCACGAATCTGATTCATAGCGCGGTCGGGTCTGTTCTGAACAACAACTTGGACGTGGATTGCGCCGCGCTCTGTCGCCGCCTTCTTGACACGCTTCACGCGCCCACGGGATACATGGCGCGGCGCGACGACACTTGCCTCCTCGCCGCACGCCGCACCGCCTGACGAGAAGTCGCCTTGCGCTCCCACGCTACGTACGTTACACTAAGCGTATCATGGACACCAATAGAGACCGGATCGACCGCGCGAATCTCGCACTGGAGGGGTTGTCGGTCGGCGATGCGTTCGGCGAAACTTTTTTCGTCAACCCGGCAGTCGTGGAAGGGCTTATCCTGCAGCGTGCGCTCGCGCCACCCCCTTGGAAGTGGACGGATGACACCCTGATGGCGTTTTCGGTCGTGGAAAATCTGCGCGAATATGGCGCGATCGAATCGGACGCACTGGTTGCCGACTTCGTGGCCCGTTATCATCCGGGGCGCGGCTACGGACCGACTATCGGCATGGCGTTCCGCGACATCCGCGACAACGGTTCGGATCGGCACGACGTTTTCCCCGCCCTTTTCGAGGGACAGGGAAGTTACGGCAATGGCGCGGCGATGCGCGTCGCGCCGCTCGGTGGATACTTCGCTGATGACGGCTTCGAGACGATCGTGCGGGAGGCGAGACGCTCTGCGGAAACAACGCATGTCCATCGCGAAGGGGTCGCCGGCAGTGTGGCCGTTGCCGTCGCCGCCGCGATCGCCTACCAGACGCGCGATGCGGCACCGAGTCGCCGCGCGTTTCTCGACGGCGTGTTGCCGCATGTTCCCCCGAGCGAGACCCGGGAAAAGATCCGCCACGCCCGCGACTTTGATGCGGGCGTGTCAACTCGTTTCGCCGCCGAAGTGCTCGGTACCGGGCATCAGGTGTCCGCGCAGGACACGGTGCCATTCGCACTGTTCTGTGCGGCGGAGTTTCTGGGCAACTACGAGGAGAGCCTGTGGCAAACCGTTTCCGGGTTGGGAGACAGGGACACCACCTGTGCGATCGTCGGCGGAATCGTCGCGCTTCATACCGGTGCGCAAGGCATCCCGGCAGACTGGGTTCACTCCCGCGAACCGCTTCCCCGTCCGGTAGTTTAGGAAAGGATCGAAGAAATGCCCATCGAAGAAACCGACGCTCTACTCGTTATAGACGTACAGAATACCTTCTGCCCGGGCGGCACCCTGCCGGTCGCTGACGGTGATGCCGTGGTCGCGCCTATTAACGCACTCTTGCCACTTTTCTCGGGACGCGCGTACGCGTCGCAGGACTGGCACCCGGCGGACCATTGTTCTTTCACGACGCGGGGTGGCATCTGGCCCGTTCACGCGGTTCAGAACACGGCTGACGCAGACATACACCCACTCTTAAACCGGGGGGCGATTTCACACGTCG
>JACMMA010000319.1 GCA_014379275.1 Armatimonadota bacterium
ACTCCATTTTTCTCCCTGAGCCTTATCCACCGGGCGATGACGACTTACCCCTTGATTTGGTGCCCCTTCGACCTTTCCTCTTGCTCCTGGTTTCCGTACGAAGCGGTGGTAGTGTGGTTTATCCACCTTCCGATCTTCGGGTCGTAGTAGCGGAACGTGCACAGGATGAAGCCGGTTTCCGAGTCGGTGTAGTAGCCGAACTGCGCGCCGAAACCAGCGCACGGGTCGTATACGGTCGTCGCTGCCCCGCCCGCGCCGTAGGCGAGCGATCTCCCGTAGGCGTCGGTCACGTGCCGGCTGAGTACCGCGCCCGCCGCGTCCGTGCGCTCGCTCGTGTTGCCCCGCTCGTCGAACGCGTAGAATGTCGTGCTTGCGCTACTGCCCGACTCCCGGCGGCTGAACAGGCCCGCCGCCCCGAACGTGTTGATCGCCAGCGTGGCACCCGAGGCGTCCGTCTCCACCACCGGGGTCGTCCCGTCGTACAGGAAGTACCGCCGCGGCCCGCCGCCGACCTGTTTCCACGCCCGCAGCCCGCCCGACGTGTAGCCGTAGTCGTGGCTGTAGGTGACCACGATGCCGCCGAAGCGTCCGCCGCCGCTTGTCTGCCGTATATGATGAGTCATGTTGTTGTCGGCGTCGAACGACAGCGCCCACCCGTCGTAGGTCTTGGGGTTGCCGCGCTCGTCGTGGGCGAACGCGCCGAGTCCCTGTCCGCCCGTGATCTGGTTCTGCGCGTCGTACGTGCGCGACTGCCCCTTGAACCCCGTCAGGTTCCCCGACGCGTCATACGCGAAGCCCGCCGAGAAGCCGCCGCTACGGGTGGACGACTCGCCCGTCAAAAAGTGCGCGTGACTCTGACCCGGCGCACTCCCGTATGCGTATTCGGTCACCCCACCAAGGTTCGTCGCGCCTGGGATCGTCGCAAGTACCGTTTTCAAGTAGTCGTTGCCGTTATAGCCCGTGTCGTCCATCGGGATTTCATACTCCGAAAGGATCTGCGATGTACTACCGGTTCGGAGGTTTGTTAATTTCGCCAGCCGCCCGGTCGCATCGTACTCGTGGGCGAACGACCCGGCGGGCGTGCTCATCCCGGCGCGGGTGCCGTCCGCGTGGTACACGTAACCGAGGTTCAGCGCGGGCAGACCAGTATACCGGGTGGAAACCTGCGTCAGGGCGTCGCGTTTCAAACCGTCCTATACTAGCGACCGATGGTATCCCATCGGTCCTCGTGCCTTTTGTTCTTCATGTTCCTGGCGCGGCGCAACCGACGTGTGCCGTATCCAAGCACTGCAGTCCCGGCACCGATGATAAGCGAAACGGCGGCGGGTGGCGCGGGCACCGGCTGAAGCACAGCGAAGACGTGCGTTTCTCCATTCCTGATGCCGCTGCCGACGAGATAGCCTTGGTCAGTCACGCCGTACACGTCTGTCAGCATAGTCCAACCGCTCGATTGAGCGCTCAACACCGTGGTGAGATCTTCCATGCCGCCCGCCCCGGTACGGTCATAGATAAATGCACGTTGCTCGACACCGTCGTCAGCTTGTCCGACCACGATCCCGGAAGCCGTCACGGCGCGGGCGACGGAATTTTGCCCCCCGAGCGTGCCGAGGTCGGTGAACGTGGCAGTCCCGAAGTCGAACAGATACGCCCGCTCGTCGGTGCCGTCGGCGAACTGCCCGACGACGAAGTTACCCGCGACAGCGTTCGCGGAACTGTTGCCGACGGTCGCTTGGCCCAACAGGTCTGTCATTGTGCTACCGGTGTACAGGAACGCCCGGTTTTCGAGGCCGTTTGAAGCAGTTCCCACAATCACGCCGTTCGCGTTGACGCCCCGCGCCTCACTAAAGTCTCCGCCGAGCGTACCGATTCCATTCATTATGGCATTGGAATATACGAATGCTTCGGTGCTGCCGAGGTTGTTCTGCGAGGAGCCGACGATGATCCCGCTGTCGCTGATCGCATACGCCGTGCTGGTTGTACCGCCGAGTGTGCCCAGATCTTCCATGACGCCGCTCCCGCCGTAGCGGAACGCGTGCCGGTCGCCGGAGGGCGTAACGGATTCTCCCACGACTATCCCGCCGGAATTGATTGCGTACGCCACACTGTAGTTGCCGCTCGGTCCGCTCAGCGAACCGAGGTCTGTGAACCCGGTGGCGGAACTCCAGCGGAACGCTTTCGTGTCGTTGCCGTTGTTCGCGGTGTACGACCCGGCTATTTCCCTACTGCTATTGATGCCGTAGCCATAGATCGGGAAAAGGTCGGGCGAACCGAGGTCAATAATCTGCCGCGCCGACGCGGGCATTACGAACCCGGCGAGGAGCGATACCGCCGCCGCTATCGCTCCCGCCGCGCGGAGTGATCCGTACATCCGTTACCGCCTTTCTATTGCCATCCGATGAGTCGGCCTGTTTTGGCACTGATGCGAACGCTCTTTGCGCCGTCCGGTGTGAGGTTTTCGCCTTTCGCGTCCCAAACCCCGCCGAACGAGCCGGTGAAGGTGAGCGTGTCACCGCTCTGTTCGAATCGCAGGGCACCCGCGCCGCGGTTGGCGGCGTAGGGTATTACGGTTGCGACTTTGCCTGTGGCGGCGTCGAATGACACAATGGTGCCGGTGGTGCCCGCCGGGAGGGGGACGTTCGTCAGCGTGGCGGTGCTGGCGGGCGCGATGTCGAACCCATTGTAAAAGTTGAGCACGGCGAGGCTATCGGGTGCTGTGACGGTGAAGACAAGGTTGGAGGCATTCGTGTCGGTCGCGGTCTGCGCGGCGACGCGTGCGCCGGACCGTGAGCTTGGCGCGGCGGTGTCGAATGTCACCAGGCTGGCTGTCGCCGTGCCCTTCTGCCCGAGCAGGAAGCCCGCCTTCTCCGACCCGAACACCCCGCCTGCGCCGACCAGTTTCGGCGACACACGCGTGTAAGCCCAGACACTCCCGTTCTTGCCGAAATTGCCTGCCGGGCTGAACTCATCTGTCTGATTACTGGTGAGCCTTGTGGGGGTGGAACCGTCCGCATTCGCGGTGTATATCTCGAAGTCGCCGTCGCGGCTACTCATAAACGTGATTTTGCTACCGTCGGGGGAATAGGCGGGGTAAAAGTCTGACGATCCCGTATTCGCGAGCTTCATCTGTCCGGAGCCGTCGGCGTTCATGGTGTAGATTCCATCGCTTTTCGAGAATACGATTTTGGTGCCGTCAGGGGAGAAAGTGGGAGCGACATTGTTACCACCGCTGGTGATCTTTGTCTGATTCGTCCCGTCGGCATTCATGACAAAAACGTCGGTATCGAGACCCAAAACACCGGCGAACGCGATCTTGGTGCCGTCGGGGGAGAAAGAGGGAAAATAGTCGAAGGTGTTGACGTTGTTTGTGAGTCTCGTCTGGCTGGTGCCGTCGGCGTTCATGGTGTAGATTCGCAAGTTTCCTTCGCGGCCACTCGCAAACACTATCTTCGTGCCATCGGGCGAATAGCTGGCATAGGCGTCCGCACCCGTGGCGTTTGTGAGCCGGGTCTGGTTGGAACCGTCTGCGTTCATCGAATAGATCTCGCTATTGCCGTCCCGGTTGGTGGCGAAGGCGATCTTGCTTCCGTCGGGCGAGTAGGCAGGAAATACATCACCGGACGTGTTGTTCGTGAGCCGGGTCTGGTCGGAACCGTCTGCGTTCATCGAATAGATCTGGGCGTTGCGGTTGCGGTAGCTGTAGAAGACGATCCGGCTCTTGGCGAGCGATGGTACAAACGACTGGCTGATGTCGCTGATGGTGGCTCCGGCGACCCCGATCACGGTGCCGCCGGGCGCGGCGGAAACGACGGGTTGTTGCGCGGTGCCGGCGACGCGGGTCGTGATATCACCAAACGTTTGCACGGTTTCCGCCGCGCTTTGCGAGGACGGGGTCGGGGACGATGAGGACGAATCTCCTCCCCCACATCCTGTTAAAAAACCGAGAAGTGATAGGGAGACAGAAACAGTTACGATGCATTTGAAACGGCCGAGAAACATAATCGTGGACCTTTCCTTCGGATGACTTTAGCGAAACTTACACGAAACACGCCAGAAGTCTACCTTTTATCGAGCACTGTTATTCTAAATTTATGCTTGTTACAACAATGGTATTTCTCACAGTCGTCGCGGAGCCATTGGGGCGACTTTCTACAACCACGCCTTGCCGCCGGATAGCGAGTGGGTTCTGCGTGCGTCGTGGCTGCGGCCCTGCCCTGTGAAGCCGGTCATGTTGCCGGACCTGTCTTTACGCGTAGCCCGCCGGATATCCGCCCGCCCGCGCCGAAAACCCGCCCGTCAGGAAGTGCGCGTGGCTCTGAATCGGCGCACTGCCGTACGTGTACTCGGTCAGCCATGTTCTACGATCTGCCGTAGTATCGCCAGCACTGCGGGTAAGTCTGTCAAGGTATGTTCCGTCGGCTTAATGGTCAGCGTTTGCCCGTCGAGTTTGAGGAATAGCCAGAGGGTGCCGGATATTACGACTCCATAGACGCTTTTATTGGGGTGTTCGGCGGCGTTCCTGTTGACGATTTGCGCGGCTAGCATTTCCGCGATGCACTGTCCCAATCCGGTTCGCGTGTTGTCGTTTTAGCTTCCACCAGCGCAAGAAGCGGGGTACGACCCACCGTCTGTAGCGGCTAGCGCATCAGGAGAAAATCACAGAAATCTGTCAGACCGTTTTTGGCGTCCGCCTTGAGTTCCACTCCCGAAAACAGACCGAACGGCTTGCTGGTCAATAACTGCAGTTCGAGTAGGACGGGCGCGATAATGATCTCGGAGCCCGCCTTTTCCGTGCGGATCGCTTGCGCGAGTTACCGCGCTCGCCGCGATCCATTGCAAAAAATCGGGGCTGAGGGTGAGCGGAGCAACCGTATCCGGAAATATCGCCCCTTCGACGAGACCGAGGCTGGAATCGGTCACCACGCTCGGATGCGTGAAATCGTCGTAGGGTATAGGGATAGCATATCGACAGGTGGTGAGGGGCTTGCTTCACCTGTCGAAATAACGGTAGTGCCCGGTGATCTTCCAGGCGAAGAGCACGTCTTCCTCTTCTGTGCCGCGTCCGATATTGTGAATGATGGCGTTGCGGCTTTGACCGGGAACCAGGGCATCGGAAACGACCCCAATGTGATCCAGTCCGTTTGGGAGCTTCCACGAAACGATGTCGCCGGGACGGTAGTCGGCGGCGCGGTCCGTGACAGGTAACGATTTCCCGTGCCGCTTGAAGTAGGTTTGCAGGTTCGGAACCCGCCGATGATCGATGTTGGAATCGGGACGTTTCAGTCCCCACTTTCGGGGATAGGCGCGAAAGTTCCGGCGCATGTCCTCATGCACCGTTTTCTGCAGGTCTACCCCGGAAGCACGCAAGGCGCGTATCACCACATCGGTGCAAACGCCGCGTTCGAGCGACACATCGCCGTTGGGATACGCGAGTGAAACGTACGCGGGGTCGTAGAAGCGGGTCTGCGTCGTCTGTTTTTTCGCGTTTTCCAGCAGACGTGCCACCGGCGTATCGGCGACCTTTTTCGCCGTAGGGGGCGTTTGCGCGGCGAGGACCGCAACCGCGTTAGCCGTGTGCAAAGAGGGAGGGGGTTGGCAGGCGATACTCGTTGCCCCGGCGAATAACAGCGCGGCGATTTCACGAACGAAATGGGTTATTTTGGGTGTCACGTAACGGTATGGTACCTGCTCCCCAGGGACTTCGCGAACGGCGTTAGCGGGTGGCACCCATCGCGTTTTGGAGGAGAGCCCGGACCGCCGTGTCGCTTTTCGGCGCGAGGATCGCCGCGCGGTTTATGTCGGCGTCGGCCATCTCTTTTTTGCCCAATTTGCGGTACGCGTTGGCGCGGACGATCAGTGCTTCGGGGTCATTCGGTTCCGCTCGCAGGCAAACGGTGATATCGGCGATGGCGGCACGCGCATCCGGCTTGGGACGCAAAAGAAGCGCACAGGCGCGGTGGAACAACAGAGCGAGACGTTCCTCGTGATCTTGCGGCAGGAGTTGTAGCGCGCTGTTGAAATCGGTGATCGCTTTTTGCTTGTAGTCGGAGCGCAGGTAGAGGACACCGCGCTGATGCAGAAGAGTCGCCCGTACCGTGTCGGTTTGGGCATCCGCCAAAAGCGGGTCGAAAAAGCGTGCCGCTAATTCCGTCGCGCGTTCCCCGGTTTGAATCGGGGAAGGAACATCCGGCGTCACCGTCCGCGCCGTGCTGTTGCCGCCGGAGGCGCTCGCCGACGCCGCGCACCAACCCGTGTTCGTTACCGCAATCAGTAGGCAGGCAGTAGCAGACGAAAACACGATAAACCGAGACCATAGATGCATACAATTTTCCAACACAGGATAATTATAACACCGATTATGCGTGCTACCAGGCGACTATGACGGATTTCACACCGACGAATAGCCGACCCGACCGTATCGAAGCGACGCCTACTCGATCCACGCCCGCCGCGCGCCGCCGCCGAGCATTTTACGCACCTGATCGAGGAACGCTTCGTCGGGCGACACCATCAGTTTTGTTTTCACCGTGTGCTCCCCCGAGGGGGTTTCTACCTTCAAAAAGAGCGGCGAGCCGCCTTCCTGCCCGCGAAACGCGTCGGAGACCATGCGCAGGATCGTTTTCGACGACGAATCTATCCGTACGTAAACCTCGCGCACCCGCGCGTCTGCCGCCATCGCGTCCGGTACCACCTGGTCAATGCGCCCCGCGATCACCTCGATCTGCACGTTGCGATCCGCCGATGCTTCCTCGGTTTCGTTGCCCGCGTTCTTGTTAAACCGCTCGCGGTGTTGCGCCCGTCCCTTTACCGCGATCACCGCATTCTGGATCACGAGTCTCCCGAACTCGGCGGCGGTTTTCGTGAAACAGGTCACGCCGATGTTGCCCGTCGTGTCTTCGAGCGTCACGATCAACATCTGCTTCCCTTCTTTGGTATACACGGTACGCACGGCGGTGATCATGCCACCGATAACGACTTCCTGATTCGGTTGTGTTTCCTTGAGTTCGTCGATACGCATCGTCCTGAACTTGCGCTTTAGCTCCGTCTCGAACGGTTTGATCGGATGCTCGGTCAGGTAAATCCCGAGCAACTCCTTCTCGAACCCCAGCCGCTCCCCGCGCGAAAAATCGGTGACGCTCACTTCGTTAACTGACACGCCGCGCACCGCCGCGTTGTCATCCGACGGTTCGTCGCCCCAGAGCGAGATCAGCCCGGCTTTAGCGTCTTTCGCGCCGCGCGCCGCCGCCATGGTGCAGTCGTCCAGGATTTCCAGCAGGGCGCGTCGGTTCTCACTGATTTCCGCGAACGTTCCGGCTTTGATCAGCATCTCGATCACCGACTTGCTGGTCAGTCCTTCGGCGAAAACGCGGTTGCAGAAATCCTCCAGCGACGTAAACTTGCCGCCCTTCTCCCGAGCGGACAGGATCGCGTCGATCGGCGCCCTGCCGACGTTTTTGATCGCCATCAGCCCGAAGCGGATCACCGTCTCGCCGTTCACGGTAAAGTCCGCGACCGATTCGTTCACGCACGGCGGGCGCACGGTCACGCCCATCCGCTCGCACTCCTCGATCGTGTTGACGACCTTTTCCGTGTTATCTATATATGCACCCATCAGTGCGGCGAGGTATTCGGCGGGGTAGTTCGCTTTCAGATACGCCGTCTGGTACGCCACCATCGCATAACACGCGGCGTGCGCACCGTTAAATGCGTAGCCACTAAATGGCACTATTTCCGCGAAGATCTGCTCGGCGACCTTCTCTTTGATGCCTTTATCCGCCGCGCCTTTGAGGTAATGGACCTTCTGCTCGTCCATGTACTTCGCCTGCTTTTTCCCCATCGCGCGGCGGAGGATGTCGGCTTGCCCGAGTGAGAATCCGCCGATAGCCTGCACAATTTTGAGGACCTGATCCTGGTAGACGATGACGCCGTAGGTTTCTTTCAGGATCGGCTCCAACAGCGGGTGCGCGTACTTGATCTTTTCCGGGTCGAACTTGCAGTTGATGAAGCGCGGGATGTGCGCGAGCGGTCCGGGGCGATACAGTGCCACCATCGCGGCAAGCTCCTTGACCGAGTTCGGTTTCAGATCCACGACGTATTTTCGCATCCCCGCCGATTCTAACTGAAAGACGCCGGTCGTTTCGCCGCGCCCGAGCATGTCATACGCGCGTTTGGCGTCGGGGTGGCTGTAGTCGAGCGGGATGTCCCAAACGTCGATCTCCACGCCACGTTTTTCCTTGATCAACTTGACCGAGTTAGCGAGAATAGTCAGGTTGCTCAGGCCGAGGAAGTCCAATTTTAGAAGCCCGATGGACTCCAGCGAACTGTGCGGGAATTGTGTCACGATCAGCCCGTTGCGCAGTTCGAGCGGGGTATATTCGACCAGCGGACGGTCGGCGACCATGATCCCGGCGGCGTGAACCGAAGCGTTGCGGCTCATGCCTTCGAGGCGTTTCGCGGTGTCGATCAGCTTCTTGGTCTGCGGGTTGTTCTGATAGTCGGCCTGGAATTCGGCGTTCGCGACCACGTCTTTTTCGGGCCAGCCGTTCATCGCCTTGTCGATGGAAACGCCGAGCGGGAGTGACGGGATCATGCGCGCGATGCGGTCGACATCGGGGAGGGGGAAGCCGAGGGCACGCCCCGAGTCGCGGATCGCGGCCTTCGCGCCCATGGTCCCGAACGTCGTGATGTAGGCGACGTTGTCTTTACCGTACTTATTGGTGACGTGCTCGATCACGTCGGCGCGTTTCGTGTCCTCGAAATCCATGTCGATATCCGGCATGGAGATGCGCTCCGGGTTCAAAAACCGCTCGAAGGTCAGACCGTATTCCACCGGGTCCAGGTCGGTGATACCGAGGCAGTAGGACGCGAGCGAGCCCGCCGCCGAACCGCGGACGCCGAAGTAGATGCCGGAAGAGCGGGCGTAGTTGGAAATGTCCATCACAATCAGGAAGTACTGCGAGAAGCCGGTCTGTTCGATAATTCCCAACTCGTATTCGAGGCGGTCCTTGTGAACATCGGACAGGTTTTTGATGCGGCGTGTCAACCCTTCGCGGCACAGATCGGTCATGTGCGTGTGCGGCGTTTTGCCCTCCGGGAGCGCGACGGACGGCATCGGGACGCGCCCGGTCTCGATCTCCAGGTTGCACTTATCGGCGATTTCGAGCGTGTTATGCAGGGCGTCCGGGGCGAAGTTCTCGAACTTTTTCCACATCTCGTCGTAGGATTTCAGGTAGAACTCCTGCGGCAGATACTTCATGCGCTTGGGATCATCCACGTTGGTGCCGGTCTGGATGCAGATCAGTACATCATGCGCATCGGCGTCCTCTTTGCGCAGGTAGTGGGCGTCGTTCGTGGCGACCATCTTGATACCCATCTGCTCGGCGATACGCTTGATCGTTTCGTTGATCTCGTCCTGCCCGGTCGCGCCGTGCCCCTGGATTTCGAGGTAATAGTCCTCGCCGAACACGTCACGGTACCACGCGGCGGTGTCGCGGACCCCTTCGAGCGAGCCTTTGCCCTCACGGATCGCGTGCGCCAGTTCGCCGCCCATGCACGCGGAGCAGATGAT
>JACMMA010000320.1 GCA_014379275.1 Armatimonadota bacterium
ACCCTTTCCCCGGAACGAGTCGCTATTTGCCAGATGCCGCCGCAGACGCCGCCGGAGTGGGTCTGGCGCGGCGCATTCTGCTCCGTGACGCGCACCGTGACCGAGCTTTCCATCGTCGCCGAGGAGGCGCATGTCCCCCCGGAAGCCAAATGCGACCGCGGCTGGCGCGTCCTTTCGGTCGAGGGCACCCTGGATCTAAACATGACCGGCGTACTGGCGTCGCTGGCGGAACCACTTGCCGGCGCGGGAATCAACATCTTCAGCATCTCGACGTACGATACGGATCACATTTTAGTACAGGAGCCGAAGCTGGCAGACGCAATCGCCGCCCTTCGTATGGCAGGGCATCACGTGCTTTAGCGAAATGTCATCGTCGTCCGATATGGTGGTGTATGAATGACAAAAAGGTAATCAAAACCAGTAAATATCTCGCGCTCCATCTACGCCACGCCCCGGAGCGGATCGGGCTGACGCTCGATTCCGCCGGGTGGTGCGCGGTTTCCGATCTCCTCGCCGCGTGTGCCCGGAACGGGGTGTCGATCACCCGTGCCGAGCTCGACATGGTGGTCGCCGAGAACGATAAGCAGCGGTTCGCGTTCTCCGAGGATGGCACCCGGATCCGCGCGAGTCAGGGGCACTCCATCGCCGTGGAATTAGAACTGGCACCGGTCAGCCCGCCGCCGGTTTTGTATCACGGTACCGGCGCGGGGAGCGTCAAACCGATCCTCGCGGACGGATTACGGAAGATGCGCCGCCATCACGTGCACCTGTCCGCGGATGTAGAAACGGCGATAAAAGTCGGGGCGCGACACGGGAAGCCGGTCGTGCTCGCGGTAGACGCCGACGCGATGCACCGCGCCGGTCATGTCTTTTACCGGAGCGAGAACGGCGTCTACCTCGTGGACGAGGTGTCGCCGCAGTTTCTGTCGCTCGCCGCGGACGATTGAAAACCGTACAACCCCTTATGGACACGCAAGAGCGGGTTCGCCTCAGCAAGTTTCTCGCGCGACACCTGCGCCATGACCCGGCGGGTGTCGGCATCCGCCTTGACCCCGCGGGATGGTGCGACGTCGGCGATCTACTCCACGCGTTCGCCGCGCAAGGCATAACAGTGTCCCGAGCCGACCTAGAAACCGTCGTCACAGCGGACCCGAGGGCGCGGTTTGAGTGGGGGGACAACGCCATTCGTGCCCGCACGGGGCATACGGTGCGCGTCGAGAAAACGCTCCGTCCGGCGTACGGGTACTCCGCCCTATTCCACGGGACGGACGCGCGAAACCTGTCTGCGATCTTAGCCGACGGGCTTCACGCGCCGCGCGGTCGGTTCGTTTCGTTCTGGAACCGCATCGAAACCGCGTTTCAGGTCGCCCTTCGGCAGGGCGAACCGCTCATCCTCACCGTGGACATAACCGGCGCGTGGCGTGCCGGAATCCGGTTTTACCGGACCACCCAGGGCGAATTCCTCGCGGACGGCGTGCCGCCGCGGTTTCTATCAGTGGTCGGGGGTGTTCGACAAGATGACACCGTGACTTGAATCACCCTTCCTACTCCTATGCTATAATTAAGGTATGACAAGTGACGACGAGGAAGTGACGATACAGACCATGACCGCCGCTGAGTTCGACGAGCGTATCCTCGCGGCGAACGAACGCCTCGCCGCCGAAGCAGAAACAATGCAGGAGCAGAACAACACCTTGCGTGGTTTGGTAGGGCGGTATCGGGACTACCTCACCCGCCTTGAAGCGACTCTCGATGAACTGCGAGCTGAGCGGGAGAGAATGGATGCAGAAGTGCGTCGCCTTCTTTCCCCCGAGGAGCAAGCTACACTCAAATCAATAACTGCCCGCTGATGCGATCCTCTACTTTCCAAGCCGTTCGCCAGCAGTACGGCTTTGCCTGTGGCTACTGCGGCATACAATCCCCTACGACATGCAACCTACTCCAGCCAACGAACACCCCGCCCAGCAGGGCATGCGCGCCGTGCGCGTCGGCATCGTGGTCAACATTTTCCTTGCGCTCGTGAAAGGGATCGCGGGCATCGCGGGCAACTCCTATGCGCTCGTCGCGGACGCCATCGAGTCCAGCGCGGATGTTTTCACGTCGGTCATCGTTCTGTGGGGGTTGCAGGTCGCTCTCAAACCCGCCGACGACGACCATCCCCACGGCCACGGGAAAGCCGAACCGCTGGCATCCCTCGTGATCTGTTTCGGACTCATCCTCGCCGCCGGGTTTATCGCGTTCGAAAGCGTCCGCGAGATCCTCACCCCGCACAAAGCCCCCGCGCCGTTCACGCTTCTGGTGCTGGTTTCCGTGGTCATCGTGAAAGAGGTCCTCGCGCGTTCGGTCTTGAAAGCCGGGGAGGAAGCGCAGAGCGAGGCGGTCAAGAACGACGCATTCCACCACCGGGCGGACGCGATCACGTCGGCGGCGGCGTTCATCGGGATCAGCATCGCGCTTATCGGCGGGGATGGCTACGAGGCGGCGGACGATTGGGCGGCGCTTCTGGCGTCCGGGGTCATCGCCTACAATGCCGGGCATATCGGCAAGGCGGCGCTACAGGAACTGATGGACTCCGCCCCCGACCAGCGGATAGAAGCCGAGATCCGGCAGGTCGCGGCGAACGTCCCCGGCGTCGAGGGCTTGCACCGCTGCCGCGTCCGGAAATCCGGCTTCGATTATTACACGGAATTAGACGTTCTGGTGGACCGCGAAATGCCGGTCTGGAAAGCGCATGAGATCGCGCACGATGTGCAGAACGCGGTGCGGTCGGCGAACCCGCGCGTCGTGCGGGTGCTCGTCCACACCGAACCCAGCGAAGAGGAAAACGACACCGATGATTGATGCCACACTACGGCGGGGGCAGGCGAAGTCGCCTGACGAGATCGGCAACATCGGTTCGAATCCGTTGCGATTCGCCGCGTGCCGCCGCACCGTCCGTTCGGACCGATTTACCGTCCGAATCAAGCCACTGAATCAGGGTGCCTTTGTTGAAATAAAAGCGGCTTTGGGCCGTGGAAGCGATCTTACCGGCATCCTTCCCGTCGAAACCAAGCGGCCTGACGTAGCGAAGATCCGTTGACAGCGCGAATATCAGCGCGCCATCCGCGAGGTAAAGCTCGGTTATCGTTCTACCGCTCTCGCCGTAATACGTCGCCACCATCTTCCTCAGTTCGCTTCCGCTGTAAAAGCCGATAAGTGTTCCCCCTTCCGCCGAAAAGCCCGATAGATCCCGTTCCTTTTTCGCATAGCGTTTTGCTTCCGCGTTGACGCGCGCGTAGTATTTGCGAATCGCCTGGACGTGAACAGCCCTACTCCGATCTGATCCGCCGCGTTGGGCGAAGGCGGGTGAAGGAGCAGTGGCAGTATTCATGATGCCACAAAGCACAAGTCCATGAACAAGGAGTCGGGGGCGTCGTATCATTTTCCGTCTGATGTCCTTCTGTCAGTACGCGCCGTATCGTTGAAAAACGACGCCGATGGTGCGGATGAGTATGTGGAGATCAAGCCCCGGCGAGCGGTTGTCGATGTACCACATGTCGAGCTGTACCCGTTCCGCGTACGAGGTACCGGAGCGACCGGAAACCTGCCACCATCCGGTCAGCCCCGGCGTCACCGACATCAGTTTCGCCGCGTAGTCCGCGTAGTGCGACAGTTCGGCGGGCGTGATGATACGTGGCCCGACGAGGCTCATCTGTCCGCGCAAGATGTTGATCAACTGCGGCAGTTCGTCCAGACTGGTGCGGCGAAGCCACCTGCCGATTTTCGTCACCCGGGGATCGTCTTGCAGCTTGTACTGCTTCTGATACTCGGTCCATGTGTCTGGATTTTGCCGTAGCCACCCGTCCGCGTCGGGGATCATGGTGCGAAACTTGA
>JACMMA010000321.1 GCA_014379275.1 Armatimonadota bacterium
GGGTATGTCAGCGAGCCCGTGCCGGGCGTACACGGCACGGGCGGGGTGTCGCTCCGTGTCAAAGTCGGAAGCCGCGCCGCCCACTCTGGGGAGCGGTCCCGCCAATACGTTCTGACCGAGATCACGGTCGGCAACGGGAGTTATTCGCCCGCCGGAATGCAAGGCACACGATTACCGGTCAATCTGTCGTTGGTGCTGGATCGTTCCGGCTCCATGGAAGGCGAGCCGCTGGATTACGTGAAGCGTGCCGTGTCGCAGATCGTTGATCTGATGACGCCGAACGACGTGCTGTCCATCGTGACGTTCGCCGAAACCGTGGACGTGCTGATGCCCGCCCGGCACGTCACCGACCGGGAACTGATCAAGCAACACGTCCAGCGGATCCTATCCGGCAATACGACTAACCTCTTCGACGGGCTATATGCCGGCGCCGCGCAGATCGCCGCCGTGCCGGGTTCCGGGTACGCGTCGCGCCTTCTGCTTCTCACGGACGGCGAGCCGACCGCGGGTTTGAAGGACTTCCAGAGCATCATTGCCCAGGTCGGCGACTTGAAAGCGAAAGGCGTCACCGTGACCGCGCTGGGTTTCGGTCCCGAATATAACGAGGAGTTGCTCGCCGGTATCGCCAAAAAGTCGGACGGCAACTATTATCACATCGAGCGGCCAGAGATGATCCCGGAGATTTTCCGCAAGGAGCTAGAATCGGTCCTCGGTGTCGTGGCGAAAAACCCGCGCCTGACGTTCTATTTGCCGCGCGGCTGCTCGGTACGGCAAGTCTACGGCACGCCCCCCGTTTTTCAAGCCCGCTCCGCGGCCATCGGTCTGCCGGATCTGGAGACCGGCGGTTCGATCACGAAAATATGGGAGATGGACTGGGAGCCGCGTACCCCGGCGACATACCGCGTGGCGAAGGCGGTTCTGACGTTCGAGGATGCCGCGAGCGGCAGCCCCGAAATGGTTTCCGAGAACGTAGTCGTGGACTTCGTGACCGACGCGGCGTCCGCCCGTGCCGCGCTCGACCCGCAGGTCGCGCAGGCGGTTGCCGTCGCGCAGGCGTCGCGCGACCTGGAAAAGACGATGATGGGAATGCGGACGCAAGCCATCAACGTGACGCAGATGACGGAAGCGTTGCGCAAGACGCAATCGGTGTTGACCCAACACGGGCGCGTCGCCGAGGCGACGCAGGTC
The DNA here is from genome assembly GCA_014379275.1 of Armatimonadota bacterium. Taxonomy (GTDB): domain Bacteria; phylum Armatimonadota; class Armatimonadia; order Armatimonadales; family Armatimonadaceae; genus JACMIU01. The sequence continues at coordinate 1,189 of JACMMA010000321.1, forward strand.
GCTCACGCGGCGAAAGCCGCCGAACGGGGCGACGCGGCGAACATGGACAAAACCCTGATGGGGGCGATCTATACGCTGGATCAGGGCAAGCGGAGCGGGCAGTAGACGCGGGGCAGACGATGCATCGCCGCACGCGGGGGCGTGCCATACATGGCCCGTGACCGACGGCATGTGACCGACAGTAGCCTATTCATGCGGGGTGCGCGTGAATGGTTGCGTAGTACGCTCCGTTGCGGCGTTGTTGGTGGGGCATATACTCCCCGATGGCAGAGAAACGATTATGCAAGAAAACTTTTACGAACTTCTCGGTTTGCAACCCAGTGCGGGTGAGGATGAGATCCGGCGCGCGTACCGCGATCTGGTCGCCGAATCGATGGAGGATCAGCCTCGCTTTCAAGCGTTGTCGGAAGCGTTCGAAACGCTCAAAGACCCGGCGCGACGCGCGGCGTACGACGCACGGTTGCGTAGCGGGGTCGCGGCCATGACGGCTTCCCAGACCATGACGAATCCTCCGACGGGGATGCGGTCCGCGGCGGGAACGCGGTCCGCGACGGCGATGGGAACCGCGACGGCGATGGGGACGGCATCCTCACCGAAGAACAACTTCAGCACCGGCGTTTACGCGCCCCCTTCCGCGACGATCGCGGCGAAAACGGCGGCGGGCTTCGTCCTGCCGACGATCTGTCCCGCCAGTCTGTCGCCGTGCCCGTTGAAAGCAGGGCAAGTCGTTCCCGACGAAGGTTTCTGCCCCGAGTGCGGTGTGCTGCTGGGCTCGCTTTCGGGCGGTGCGCCGCTTCTGAAAGGCAATCCTCTTCCGTTCCTGGTGGATACCAACGGACGTGAGTACCCGCTCAAGCGCGGCGAGAATATCGTCGGGCGCGAGGGCGCCGACGTGCTACTCCCGGACCGTAGCGTTTCGCGGCGGCACGCGCAGTTCGACGTGGAACAGAGCGGCGTGGTGACGTTGTGCGAACTGGGCAGTACGAACGGTTCGCGACACGGCGCGACGCCGCTCCAGTTGGGGCAGCTGGTGACGCTCAAGGACGGGGAGGAGTTGCGCTTCGGCGCGATTCGCCTGACGATCCGTATTCCGGAGCCGCCGGTGAAAGCGATCGCGGGAGCCGGGGCGGGCGCAAGGCCGTCCGCGATTCCAGCGAAGCCTATGGCCGCTCTGCCGTCGTTCAGCGGGAAAACGTCGCCGGTCCCCGCGCCCGTAGCGGAGGAGATGGCGGAGGGTGCGAAACTGACCGGGATGGGTACCAATAAGCAGAATCACTTTATCGGGACGGCGCAGGAAACTACGGTGGGGCGCAAACCGGACAATGCGCTGATGATCACGACGGATGCCTACGTTTCGGGAAAACACGCGGTGATCTTGTTCGAGAATGGGCGATACAAGGTGATGGACCTCGGCTCGACTAACGGGACGCGCTGGAACGGACGCAAGCTCCTGCCGCAAGTGCCTCAGTCGCTCGCTAACGGCGACGAGATTGTCTTCGGACAAACCCCGTTTACTTTCTCGCTCTAAGTTCTTGTTTCTTTGTCCTCCCGGACGGGGCCAACCTTACGTTGGATCGTTGTTACCTGCGGTGCTGGGACTACGATAGGTGTTCCGCGTTTCGAGTTAGCCCTTGCTGTTTTCCCGCGAATTTACCGTCGCTGGTTTTAAAACGCCGGGTGTAAAACAGATACGGGAAATTCGCGGGAAAGAACCGACGCACAAACACAAAAAAGTAAC
>JACMMA010000322.1 GCA_014379275.1 Armatimonadota bacterium
GAGCAGTACCCGACTTCGCGGATCATTTCCAGGTCGAATTTCGTGCGCTGTTCGATGCGCTGTGCTTCTAATAGTTTGCCTTCCGACTCGAACGCCTTCACCTGTTCGCGCATCTCCGCCTCGATGCCGAGCAAGATCGAATCCACTTTGTCGGGGTCGGACACGAAGTGCGACGCCGGAAAGATGGTCAACTCTTCCTTGTTTTCCAGAATCTCGCCGGTCAGATGATCCACGACCGAGATACTCTTGACCGTATCCCAGTCGAAGTCGATTCGGTAAACGATCTCCTCGTCTTTCGGGCAGATCTCCAGAACATCACCCTTGACGCGGAACGTGCCGCGCGACAACGCCATGTCGTTGCGTTGGAACTGGATGTTGACCAGCCGGCGCAGAATGTCGTCGCGGTCATACGGTTGTCCCGCGTGAAACCAGACCATCATATTCCGATACGAAGTCGGCGAGCCCAGACCATAGATACACGACACGGACGCGACAATGATCACGTCGCGCCGCTCCAAAACCGCCTGTGTCGCGGAGTGGCGTAGCCGGTCAATCTCCTCGTTGACAGAAGAGTCCTTTTCGATGAACGTGTCCGTTTGCGGGATGTAGGCTTCCGGCTGGTAGTAGTCGTAGTAAGAAACGAAATACTCGACGGCGTTGTTGGGGAAAAAGTCGCGGAATTCGGAGCAAAGCTGCGCGGCGAGCGTCTTATTATGCGCGATAACCAGCGTCGGGCGTTGGACGGCTTGTATAATCTGCGCGGCGGAAAAAGTTTTTCCTGTGCCCGTCGCTCCCAGAAGTGTCTGTATTCTTTCCTTTTTGTTTAATCCCGCGACCAGCCCGGCTATCGCGGTGGGTTGGTCGCCACTGGGGGCGAACTTGCTTTCGATCTGAAACTTTCCGACGCCTTTTGCCAATTTCTTATGCTCCTTCGATGATGCCGCACGTTGCCAAGCAAACAAGTGTATTATACCTGACGCGCCGGTTTTTTGCCCGCTAATGCGACATTATTTGCCTCGTTTACGGCGGTGATAACCACATCGGGTGTGGTTCAAAACGACACCCCAACTAACCCAGGAACTGCCGGAGAATCGTCGGGATTTATGGTGCAGAATATCGCTTCCTACCGGCGTGTGCGCACGTGACCAGCCGCAGACATCGCAGCACACAAATGCAAAGGAGCCGGGCGTATCCGCGCCGACTCCTTTACTTTTGTGTGCGATCTAAACTTAAGGATACATTCTGTTACCGACCTTTGCGCTCTTGAGCACTTCCACATTAGACGATGAACCGAAGGACGAAGTCGAAGTGGTCTCACTCCTTACTAGGCCGACATTCTCAACGAGGAATTCAGTGCTGTCGAGGTTTGTTGTGAAGTTTTGACCTGAGACCGTCGCCTGGACCGTGCTCTGTATGCGCACCCGCAGTGCAGTGAATGTTCCGGCGGGGACGGTGACCGACTGCATTCCCATCGGTGTTGCTGTTCCCTGGAAGGTGAGCACTTCCGTGGTGCCGTCGCTATTGACGACATTGCTGGTATACGAGAACGTGCCAGCGTTGCCGTCGAGGATGCTTGCCGGGAACGTGAACGGAGGGACAAACTCGCTGGTCGATCGTACGGCACCGGATTCTGAAAGATCCTCGGTGCCGTACGAGGTATAGCCTCCCGCGGTGATATTGACGTAGTTAGCTGAGCTTACCGAACCGTCGGCTTCAATATCCTCGAGGCGGAACGCGCTATTACCTTTGAAGGTAGTCAGATTGCCAGTACGGATCGTGCCTTCCGGGGGAAAGCCAGTAGCCGTGGTGGTATACGTGTACGTGTCACCCGTGTTAAGAGGATAATATCGGGCGCTGAGCGAGGAACCGGGAGTGCCGCTTGGCGATGGGTTGGGCGTCGGCGAACCACTCGGCGACGGCGACACACTCGGCGAGGGGGAAACGCTCGCGGATGGAGAAGGCGAAACACCGGGCGAGGGAGAAACGCTCGAGGACGCGGTGGGACTGGGCGAGGGGTTCGCGCCCAATGCGGTCAGTCTGCCGGTGAACGAACTGCCCCCGAGCGTGAGCGTGAAATTACCGGCGTTGGCGGAGCTCGGCAGGACACCGATCATTGTGAACGGCTTAGCCCCGCCATCGTTATAGTTTCCCGTCAGATTCACCTCACCGGTCTCCAGGTTGACAGTCCCCGTTGCGGTTCCCGCCGCGATCACCGCCCGCCCGCCCCCCGGTAGAGATCGTACGCGGGTATCAATGGTAAATGTGCCGGTCGCCGCGCCGCCGGAGGCAACCTGCAATGCGACCGATGCAACCCGTCCGGCGTCAATGGGGACGGACCCGGTGTAGCTTCGTCCTAAAAACTCGGCGGGGTTGGCGACCGATTGGTACGTCGACTCTTCACTACCGCCGCAACCGCCGATAAATGCAACTACTGTGCAGCACGATACCATAGCGAATGCCAGCACTGGAATCATCCGTTTTGCAGAGATCATGTTTGAAAGCTTTCCGCGACTGTGGATTTACAACCTTGCAAGGCTGCTTTCGTATTCTAAAAAAAAATGCCCCCGTTGTCAAGCAACGGGGGCGTTCTTTGCGTTATCGCATCAAGAGAACGCCGCCCGACATTCGGATGTCAGGCGGCGTCACAGGGTATCCTGCGAACTACTTCGAAATGCCGTCAATAGCGGCGACGAGTTTCGCGGAGTCGGTGGACTTCAGATTCACGAACGTGTTCGCGACCTTCCAGTTTTTGTATACCAGAACGGTGTTCTTGACGTCGGCTGCGGTGTTGATGCTGTAGGCTTTCACTGCCTCGTCGTTCTTCGAAAGGACTGCCATGCCAACTCCCTTCAGGGCAGGCATCTTAGCCGCTTGCTTGACCATCGCTTCGGCAGCGGACATTTTGGACGGATCGGTGAGTACGACGACGAGCGCCTTGAACTCTTGCTTTTCATGCTCTTTCATTTCTTCGGAAAGCGTTTTGGCAAGCGCGACGACGTTGGCTTTGTCGTCGCCGTTGACCCAGACCTGAACCTGCGGGCGGTTTTGGAAGGTGCAGGGGAAGCAGTTCGAGGTTCCGGCGAGCGGACCGGCTAGGTGCTTCGGATGGAACGGGGTGACGGATTCTCCGACCTTCAAACCGGACAGCGGTGCGGCGAAGACGGGAAGGGCGATTGTTGCAACGGTGGCAAGCAAACCAAACAAAATGTTTCGGCGTGTCATTGGATACACAAACCTTTCTGAAATAACGGGTAAAAGTTGTCGTGCGGACAACAACAATATGTCGTCCACACGTTGATACAAACTACGCGCGCCAAATAGTTCCCTTGTTCCGCGTCGCGCTTGGTCTTTTGTTGTGTCCTTCCCGGACGGGGCCAACCTTACGTTGGATCGTTGTTA
>JACMMA010000323.1 GCA_014379275.1 Armatimonadota bacterium
AGCAAGTCGCACCAGTCAAGCAGGAAAGTGGTGGGACTTCCGCACCTCCTGGTGGTTGACAACGGAAACACATTCATGCCCCGAAAGCGTAGAGATAGCCGTCGTCCGCGCCGATGATGACGGTCCCCGCCTGGACATGTGGCGAACTCATGACCGGTCTGCCTATCGTATAGGACCAGAGCATCTTGCCGTCGGAAAGGCGCAACATGTACAGGTTGCCGTCCTCAGAACCGACGAGCACTTTCCCGTCGCAGATTACCGGAGAACTGTCCACCTTCCCCCGCGTACGGAATAGCCACAATCCTTTGCCGGTCGCCCGGTCTATGGCGTGGACGTACCTATCCCTACCCCCGATGACGATTCGATCCGGTGCCACAGCCGGCGTCGAAAAGTAAGGGAACCCGCGCTCCCGGTAGGTCCAAACGACTTTCCCTGCCCGCGTGTCGGCGCAGACCACGGCATTCCCGTAATGACCGAGGTAGGCGTTTTGTCCGGCGACCGACGCAGAACCGGCGATATAATCGTCTATCGGCAAGGCTAAGACGCGTTTGCCGGTCGTGAGTGCGATCACGTGCAACACACCGTCGCATCCGCCGATGATCACCCTGCCGTCCGCGATGGCCGGCGTTCCGTTGACATAATTTTCGGTCTCATAGGACCAGATCTTTTTGCCGGTCGCGGCATTCAGGCAGTAAACGTGGTTATCATAGCTGCCGACGACAATCCACACCGCTTTGCCGTCGGGTGACCGGACCGCGTTCGCGCCCCCCAGAATCTTGTCCTGCGTTTTGAAGCGCCAGCGCAGTTTGCCGCTGGCCGAGTCCAGAGCATACAGACTCCCGTCCGAAGAACCGATGGCGACTAGATTACCCGTCACACAGGGTGTCGCTTCGACCACCCCACCGGTTTTGAAGGACCAGATTTTACGCCCTGTCTTGGCGTTCAGGGCGTAAACCGACTTGTCCTCGGAGCCGAAATATACCGTCCCGTTCTGCACAACTGGGGAGGAGGTGATCGGACCACCCGTTTTGAATCGCCAGATTCGGCGTAACCTCTCCGGCAGGGCGCCACCCGCGACGCGCAATCGTTTATCGGCGACGAGCGGTTTCGCAGCCAGTGCCGGTGTCTGTCCCGGGGCGGAGGGTGGAAACAGCGCACCCAGGAGGAGCGCGACAATCGTGAAGCATAATCTCATTTTTGTGATCTTCTCTCGTCAGACGAGACCGTGAGCTTCATTGCGGTTTGGGGTCCGGTGCCCGTGCGGGCACCAGCGTCATTTCCACAGGGCTACCGGGATTACGGACTCTGATCCGAAACTCGCCGGGCGTCAGCGCAAGGATCTCTACCGGATAGCGGCGCCCCTCCTCGGTCATCGTGAGAACGCCGTTCTTGAAGGTCCAGGAGCCGAACGCGGGTTTGCTGTTTTTTGAGGCGATGACGAGAGTGCCATCCGACAGAAACGTGTAAAGCTGGCCGGGGGCGACCTGGCGCGACGTGCGCACCTTCCAGACCGTGTTCATGAAGCCGGCGGGGGCACCGCCGGAAGGCGGACGGACCGGCGTGGGCGCCGGTCCCGCCACGGCCCGGACGATCAGGGCGACGTCGGACGGGGAGCCTCCGGTGATCACGGGGTACGCTGTAGTGGTCGTGAACAGCATCCTGTCCTTTACGAGAAGCGTGGCACGCACTTGATACCGGTTTTGGTCCAGAATATCTGCCCGGCGGTAGGGAATGGCGAACGCAAGCGGGACCTGTTTACCCGCTGTGGGCAACACGACCTCCGCGATCAGCCGTGACGCAACGTCCTGGCGAGATACATCCTCCAGACGGACACGAAGGGTTGCATCCGGGCTCAGGGCGATGCGCTGTAGATACGCTACCGTGCCGGTGACCATCCCGAACGACGGTTCTTTTTGCTCTTGTGCCAACACAGCTTTACCAGCGCAGGTCATAAACAATCCGATCATCATGAGTATTTCCATGCTACGGTTCATTCGTAAATCCCTTCTCTGACTATTAAAGTAATCATCTGTAAATCCGACGATGTCGTCCGTAGCATCGCGGTAGAGGCATTTGGCTCGGGTTACGGACCCAACGCCCTTCGATACAGTCGTGTGAAATCTTCCGCCGTCACCGGGCGCGGGTTGAAGGTTGCCGTCCATTGCGCCGCCGCTCCGTCCGCGAGCGCCGGTATCGCTTTTTCGGTGACGGCGCATTCGATCAGGGATGACGGGAAACCGGCGATTAGCAGGCAGTCATCCAAACAGGACGAAAGGGTCGCGACCGCCTCCTCGGCGGTCGCCTCCGGATCAAGTCTGTCCGCGAACGTCATCATCTCTCGATACGATTCCCGCGCATCGGAATGCTCCGCATTGAATCGGACGACGTGCGGTAACATCATCCCGACCGCCTGCCCGTGCGCGATCGCAAAATGGGCGGTGAGCGGGTTCGCGGCGGCATGCGCGGCACCGAGCATGCTGTTCTCGATAGCCAGCCCGGCGTATGCCGCGCCGAGGAGCATCCCGGCACGTGCTTTGATGTCGTCCGGCATACCGAGCACACGGAAAAAGTTCGCGATCAGCAGACGGAATGCTTCCCGGGAGTACAGCCAGGATACCGGATTCCGCCGGAGCGTGACCGCCGTCTCGACGGCGTGTGCGATGGCGTCCATGCCGGTACAGGCGGTCACCCGGCGCGGCTGGGAGACCGTCAATAGCGGGTCGAGGATCGCGATACGGGGCGCGGCTTTGGGATCGCCGCAAGCCATTTTCTGGTGCGTCTCGGCATCGGCGATCAGCGCGAACGACTGACATTCGCTCCCAGTCCCTGCCGTGGTGGGCACCGCGATGGAGGGCAGCATCGGCTTTGTCGCTTTGCCGACGCCCCAATAGTCGCGCATCTGACCGCCGCCCGTCAGCAGGAAATTCGCCCCCTTCGCGGTATCTATCGCGCTACCGCCACCCAGACCGATGAGAATATCGGCATGTATCTTCCGAGCCGCCGCGACACAGGCGTCCACGTCGTCCGTGGTCGGATTCTCCTGAACGGCATCGAATACGGCGACGCTTAACCCCGCGTTCTCCAGATAGCCGACGGCGGGCGCGACATGCCCCGCCGCGACAATCCCGGCATCGGTCACAACGAGCGCACTACGCCCGCCGAGTTCGCGCGCCAGGTCCCCGATCCGCGCCAGACTACCCGCCCCGAAGATCAGGCGGGTTCGCGGTTGCCAGTCGAAATCGGGGAGCAATGACGACATGCTATGCCCGCTGGATCGCCCGGCGACGGTATAGGAACTCGAACAGGTTTCCTTCGTGTGGCTGATCCCATTCTACTCGAGTCGTTGGCAGGGGACCGATGTTGAGCCGTTCCACATGCGGCGAGGCGAGTATCTGTCCGATGAACCGGTCATTGCGTGTCAACGCCGTGACGACTAGCGATGGCCCGATCTTTTCCAACATTTGTGTCTGTGGTACCTCGACAACACTTGCGTACGGGAACAGGTACTCCTTGTTCGCGAGCGGATGCTCGAACGATGAACAGCGCACCACGGTCGGGAGCAGATACGTACTGCCGTCGCGGGTCGTGAGCCGGTCGCCGGTCCGGTACCTTGCCGTAATATCCTCCGCCCCGGCGGTTTTCAAACCGTCTGTGATCGCGGAGTCCATCATCTCGGCCATCTTCGGATTAGCGAACCCGGCAAGTCCTGCCTCCGGATCGGTCGATTCGCGTGGCGCGATGACGGCAAGCTTCTGTGCCAGAGCCGTCGCGATCTCGTCGCCGTATCTCGGGACGACTACCGCCGACGCGTTGATGCAACTGCGCCCGCCGTTGTCGGCGATGGAAGCCGCAATCAAATCTATAAACTCGGGCCACTCCTCAATGCAATCGTCCCCGATGATCACCTTGCTCCAGCCAGGTCCATGTACCTGTACTCCGGGGTTGCTCGCATACCGCTCGACCGTGCCCTGATCGCCAAAGATCACGGCGCGATCGCAAACTTCCATGATGGCGTTGCTTCCGTCGTGGTCGGTCGGATAGAACGAAAACGCGGCGGCGGGGACTCCCGCGGCGATAAACGCCTGCACGATGCGAAACGGCGTCCACGGTTCCTCGCGTCCGGGTTTCAGAATCACCGGCACTTTGAGCGCGATGGCAGGCATCCACAGGGAGTTCACGCCGGGCGAGTTGCTCGGCAAAACAATCCCCAGAGCGTTCGTAACGGCGAAGTAGGAAACGGGAACGCCGTCCTGCTTTCCATATCCTTTGTCCAGAATTTCAGGGTCCATGCCGCGGGTCAGGCCTTTGAGGATCGTCGGCATTTCGGTGAACACTTGGTGTATCTTAGCCATGTTGCGGCGGATCAACGAGTGTGGCAACCCGGACGTCGCGGCGAGTGCCTCGATGTATTCTTGCGGGGTCTGAGTCGTGCCGTTGCCGAGCGGAAGCGTCGCTTCCATAAACAGGCGACCCGCTTCTTTCGACATGTCGAGCAGCTGTGTGACCGTAACGTCGGCGAACATATCCCGCGTCGGCTTGCGAAGGTCGCGCCGAATCAGGGCGCCGTTCGCCATACTGACGGTCCCGGCCGCCTCCCCGGAGCGCACGCTCTTCAGTTCGTTTCTATCCATGCTGTCGTAAGGTTGCCCTTTACGCAGGATAGGTATGTAAGGTGTTGCCATCGGATCTATGCTTTCTAAATTGTCGCGGGGGTCCTAATAAACGCCCTCAATCGCCTTCGTGTCGAGTTGCCCGAACGGTCGCACTTCCCCGACGCCGTCCCAGGCGAACCGCCCGAACGGTTCACGGCGGACCGCCTCGTCCCGCTCCAGGAAGCGTGGCATGAAAAACTCGCGGGTCAGTGTCGATAGCTCCACCCGTCCCCAGTCACCGTATTCGACCGTTCGCGCCGTGTCGTTCGGGTCGACGACGCGTAACATGGCGCGAGGTTGGGGCGCATGATAGGTGATGCTCCAATTGTCTTCCGGCGTCAGCGGACGTCCACATGCCAGCCCCATGAGAGTGTTCCCGTACGTCGGGACGAATTGCACCCGGTTATCCAACACTTCTTCGACGAGGAACCGGACCGTCTGCGGCGTCATCTGGGTACCGCCGCAGAATACCCCTTTGATTCCCGAATCCGCGACCGTGATGTGCTCGTCCAGTGATTCCAGTAAGAGCGGCGTGGTGAAGAGGCAACTCACCTTGCGGTTCTTTAGAATGGTCGCACCTTGCTCGACGACATGTGATTTATAACGCTTCGCCATGTCGAAGTCTTTGCTGGCGATAAGCCGCTTGACCCAGCGGGGATCAAGATCCACGTGGTAGCAGGAGCCACCGCGAATATGGGCGAGGTGTTCGATCGCGAGACGCAGGCGGCGCGGTCCGGTCGGTCCGAGCATCAGCCAGTTCCCACCACGCGGAAACGCCGCGTCGTCCAGCGTTTCCGAAAACTCCTCGTAGTCGCGCAGGTGGTCTTCCCAGCCGATACGTTGCTTGGGCATTCCGGTGGTGCCGCCCGTTTCGAAGACGATAAACGGTCGCCCCGCATACGCTTTCGGGATGAACCGCTCGTTCTGCTCGTCGCGTAACCATTCGTCCTGGAAGTGCGGGAATTTTATCAGGTCGGCGGCGGACTGGACTGCCGCAATCGGATCGAAGTCGCTTGTTTTCGCCCAGTCGAGCCAGAACGGACAGCCCGTTTCGGGGGAGAAGTGCCACGCAATAATCTCGCGCACATGGGCATCGAGTGCATCGGCGGCATGTTGAACGGCTTCAGACGATACGGTCGTAGATTGGTTGCTCATGACTTTTATAACATCGTTCGGGACTTTCTACTTCCCGGTTTGTTTTCCACAGTTATCCCCGAAGCGAGGCGAATATGTTTTTTCAGCCCGCGACGGTTCGATCCTCCTTCGGCGGGAAGAACTTGTTAATGGTCGCGGTACTAGGTGGCGGCGTTGCCAATGAAAAGAGAATCATTAGCAGAGCCGAGCCGAGGACCATCGGTAGAACCGGCAGAAAACCGTACACAGTCACATTCGCCGGACCGCGTAGGAACAGATTCCCGAGTGCGGGATAGATTTGCACCGGTTTGAGCGGCTTCGGCGGGCCGGGGCGTTTACCACCGGGGACAGTATCGGCGATCGGCACTATCGCCCCACCCCCGGCTTGCGCCACCTGGGGCCGTCGGGCGACGGGCGGTTTGGGTGCCATATCGTCGGAGATTGCCGTCAAATACCAGGTACCGAGAACACCGAAAAGCACCCATACCGACGCGGCAAGTGCGCCCCACTTCGTGCTCCGCTTCCAGAAAAGTGCCGCGAGCATTACCGGGGAAAGCGCGGCAAACCCGGAAAAGGCGAACCGAATCGCCAGTTCGAAGATATTCGCCTTGTCCTTTAGTTGGAGAGCGATGATGTACGAGACGACGCCGATGGCGATGATAAACGCGCGACCGGCCCAGACTTCCGCCTTCGCCCCAAACTTCTGGCGTCCTCCGTAATAGGAGAACAGGTCCTCGGTGAACATCGTACTCAGGGCAAGAATTTGACTGTCAGACGCCATCACACACGCCATCACGCCCGCGCCGAGGATTCCGGCGATCAAGACGTTTGTATTATCGGCGAGTAGGCGGATGATGACGTTGTTCGCTTCGCCCGGATCGAGGTTCGGGTATTGCGACGCCGCGACGACACCGAGATATACCGACGGGAGCCAGATCAGCAGAATACAAATCGGGTAAAAGATCACCGTCTTTTTGAAGTGCGCGATCTTTTCCGCCGTCAGACACATGATCGCGATATGCGGGAACATGATCGACGACAGCGGGATAAACATGTAACTGAAAAATTCTTCGGGCGGGATGCGCTCCCGGCTGAGAAGGTAACCCTTCGGTGAATCGGCGATGTCGCCCATGATCTGCGGGAAGCCCCCGAGGCTACGGGCAATCAGAGTGAAGGCGATAGCGCCGAAGCACAGGAAAAGGACCGTTTGGAACGCGTTCACCCAGGCCGTACCGCGCATCCCGCCGAAGAAGACGTAACTCATCACCACGATGGCAACTATCGCGCCGCCCACCGCGTAGGGGACTACCCCACCGCTGATCGTTTCCAGCGTGGTCCCGCCCCCCATGACGCCGATGATGATATACGGCAACAACATCGCGGCGGTCAGCGCGAAGATAAACGTCCCGATACCGCGCATTTCCCAGCGGTCGCGCAGATACTGGACCTGCGTCATGTATCCGTGCTTCTTGCCGAGCGCCCAAAGGCGGGTACCGATAAAGAACAGGGTCAGCGGGATGATGATGCCCGACGAGGACGCCATCAGCCCGAACACACCGACCCCGTTCCGGTAGGCGAACCCGGAGCTACCCAGAATCGCGACGGCGGTCATGTTGGTGCCGAACAGCGACAGTAAGAACACCGCCGGACCCAGTTTGCGGCTGGCGAGAAAGAAATCCTCGCCTGACGAAGCACTCTTGCGAAACGCAAAGATCCCGATATAGAGAACGATGGCAAGGTAAATGAAAACAACAATGGCAGGAATCATCGGGGGGTTCCCTCCGCAAGAGCGGGCGCGTATGCGGACGGGTTTTCGTCCTCATCGAGATGACTAGGCCAGAGGTATCGTACCAGCAGAGCCATCGTCAGC
>JACMMA010000045.1 GCA_014379275.1 Armatimonadota bacterium
TCCAGTAGCGTGTAAGGTTCTTCCGCGCCGCCGACGAGCGGGTACATTTCGTCGTAATCCTGCGCGTAAGAAAGGGTGGCGAGTCCGAGTTGTTTGCCGTTGGAAAGGCAGGCGGTCTGGCGGGCTTTTGCCCGCGCCTGGGCGAATACGGGAAATAATATCGCGGCGAGTATGGCGATAATGGCGATTACAACGAGCAGTTCTATCAGCGTAAAGGCTCGGGCTTTACGCGCGGAACGAACGCGAGGAGAATCAATCATGACAGTTTGCTTTCTAAGATCGGCGGCGTGACGCAGCGTATGCGGTTATTTCGCTTCTCGGGAAGTCGGGACCGGTTTGGCGGCGGGGTCGGTATCCGTAGTTTGTGAACACCCGTGACTCGCCATTAGCATCCCTGCCGCGATAGAAACCAGCACCATCTGGCGGATAAAGCGAGACCGCTGCGAGTGTAAAAATTTAGCCATAAGGATTTCCAGGGACGCACGGAGTTTATTCGACTTTCCCACGACGGGGTTAAAACAGTACACATTTTACCCGAACAGCGTAGCCTGATTGTTAAATTTGCATTAAGATTTTGTTAAGCCGAGATTAAGAATTCAGCGGCGCCTGGTGACTGGCGGACCGATAAGCAGGAAGCCCCCCCCTCGACGTGGAACCGTACCAGGCTAATCCACCGCGCAAAGGTTGTTTCATCCACCATGCCATTTTACTTAGGACTTGACACCGGAACGTCCGGAACGAAAGCCATTCTGATCGACGAGACTGGTCGCACCCTCGCCACGCACACGCACGAATACGATCTCTCGACCCCGAAACCACTCTGGGCGGAGCAACACCCCGACACCGATTGGTGGGTCGCCGCGCAGGACGCCATCCAGTCCGTGCTCGCCAAAGCCGGTGCGACCGGTTCGCAGGTCGCGGCGGTCGGGCTGACCGGGCAGATGCATGGCTCCGTTTTTCTGGACGCGCATCATAATGTTCTGCGCCCCGCCCTGCTCTGGTGCGACGCGCGGACCGGTGCGGAGTGCGCGGAGATCACCGAAGCAATCGGCGGCGAGGCGAAACTGTTCGGCGCCATCGGGCAGCCAGTCTTCACGTCGTTCACCGCGCCGAAGATCCTCTGGGTGCGCAAGCACGAGCCACAGGTCTACGAAAAAGTGGCGAAAGTCCTGCTCCCGAAAGACTACACGCGTTTCAAACTGACCAGCGAGTTCGCGACCGAGGTGTCCGACGCATCGGGCACGTCGCTTTTGGATGTTCGCAACCGCCAGTGGTCGCAACCGATGCTTGACGCCCTGCAAATCCCGTCCGATTTCCTGCCCCCGGTGTACGAGTCCACGGTAGTGTCCGGCGAGATCACGCCCGAGGCGGCGGCACTGACCGGGCTTGTCGCCGGGACGCCCGTGGTCGGCGGGGGCGGCGATCAGGCGGCGGGCGCGGTCGGTTGCGGTATCGTGGAAACGGGGCGCGTGTCGCTGTCGCTCGGAACGTCTGGCGTCGTGTTCGCGCACTTAGACAAGCCGTTCTTCGACCCCAAAGCGATACAAACGTTCTGCCACGCGGTCCCCGGCGCGTTCCACCTGATGGGATGCGTGATATCGGCGGCGGGATCGTTCGAATGGTACAAGGACACGTTCGCGCCAGACATGACGTACGACACGATCACCGCCGGTGCCGCCACCGTCCCCGCCGGGTGCGAAGGTCTGCTCTTCGCCCCGTATCTCGCGGGCGAGCGCAACCCGTATTTCGACCCGCAGGCACGCGGCGCGTTCGTCGGCGCGACGTTACGCACGTCGAGCCGCGACTGGTTCGCCCGCGCGGTTCTGGAAGGCGTCTCTTACGGCTTCAAGGACCTGATGACGCTTCTGGAATCATCCGGCGCGCCGATCAACGAAGTGCGCGTCATGGGCGGCGGCACGAAGTCGGATCTGTGGCGACAGATCCTTTCCGACGTGGTCGGACGCTCTTTGCACCGCGTAAACAACGACGAAGGGCCGGCGTTCGGCGCAGCGCTCCTGGCGATGGTCGGCACCAACCAGTACCAGTCCGTCCCCGAAGCGTCCGCAGCGACGATCCAAACTACGGACGAAACCGCGCCCGGCGCGAACGTCGACACGTACAAAAAATACTACCCGATGTACCGCTCGCTCTACCCCGCGCTCAAACAAACCTTCGCGGATGTCGCGGCGGCTACGAACTAAGTCGAAAGAATTACGAAACAATATTATGACTGATACAACGAGTTACACCGCCGCAGACAACCGGTACGACAACACGAAGGGCTGGTTCCGCCGCTCGGGGCGCTCCGGATTACTGCTCCCGCTGATTTCCATCGGGTGCTGGCATAACTTCGGTGATCCAGGGACGGACGCCGGGCACCACGCAGACGAGCATTCGCTCCACGAGAACGCTAAGGCGATGCTTTTCACGTCGTTCGATAACGGCATCACGCACTTCGACCTCGCCAACAACTACGGGCCGAAGCCCGGCGCGGCGGAAACCCGTGTCGGACGCATCCTGAAAGAAAACTTCAACGCCTACCGCGACGAGTTGATCATCTCTACCAAAGCCGGTTACGGAATGTGGGCGGGTCCGTACGGCGAATGGGGCAGCCGCAAGTACCTGACGGCGTCACTCGATCAGTCGCTGAAGCGGCTACAACTCGATTACGTAGACATTTTCTACTCGCACCGATTCGATCCGAACACGCCGCTCGAAGAAACTCTCGGTGCCCTCGATTCGGCGGTGCGGCAGGGCAAAGCTCTTTACACCGGCATCTCGTCCTATTCCGGCGAGCAGACACGACGCGTGGAAGCGATCTGCACGGCGAACGGGTTCGTGAAGCCGATCATTCACCAGCCGAGTTACTCTATGCTGAACCGACGTGTCGAGACGGATCTACTCCCGGCGACCGCCGACACAGGGATGGGTGTGATCGCGTTCTGCCCGCTTTCGCAAGGATTACTGACGAACAAGTATCTGAACGGCATCCCGGAAGACTCGCGGGCGAAACAGGAAAAAGGATTTTTGCAAGAAAGCGCGGTGACGTCAGAACTGGTAGAAAAGCTAAAAAAACTGAACGACATCGCGTCCGACCGGGGACAAAGCCTCGCACAAATGGCTCTCTCATGGGCATTACGCGACCACCGCGTGACGTCCGCCCTGATCGGAGCCAGCCGCCCCAGCCAGATCGCGGAGAATGTCAAAGCCGCCGAAAAAACAGTGTTCGCCAGCGACGAGATGGAAGCCATCGAGACGGCCTTGAAAGGCTGATTCTTTTCTCGCCCGCCGCGTAGGCGAAACCACAACCCTGTCCATAAGAGCGGGTCACACAACGGGGAAAGACGGGTACAATGATCGCGTGATTGGAATCGAAACCGAATACGGTATTTATGTCGAGGGCAAAGGGGCGCAGGATTTAGTCGCGGAGTCAACGCAGCTGGTGAAGCTCTGTCCCTCTCCGGCGGCGTCTGGGTGGGACTATGGGCGCGAGGCACCCCGCCGCGACGTGCGCGGCTTCACCGTGGACCATCTTTCCGTGGACCCGTACGACGCCCAGTTCGAGCAAACCAGTTCGGGTCGCCCCCACTCGACCGACGTGGAAGTGCGATCTGACCGCGCCCTACCGAACGGCGCACGGTATTACAACGACCACGGCCACCCCGAGTATTCTACCCCGGAGTGCGGTTCGCTCCGTGACCTCGTCGCGCATGACCGGGCAGGCGAACGCGTCCTGTTTGAATGCGCGAGACGGCGCATGGCGCGGAACGGCGGCGCACTCGTCGCCCTGTACAAAAACAACACCGATTTTCACGGGGCGAGTTACGGAACACACGAATCGTATCAGATACGGCGTGATCTGCCGTTCGATGATCTGCTCCGGGGCATTCTGCCGTTTTTCGTCACCCGGCAGATTTTCGCGGGTGCGGGCAAAGTCGGCGTCGAGTCGCAACCCGGTTCTCCGGCTCCGGCGGGGGTGCATTATCAACTCTCGCAACGCGCGGATTTTTTCACCACGCTAGCGTCGGTGGACACGCTCTACAACCGCCCGATCGTCAACACGCGCGACGAGCCGCACGCGGACGCCCGCCGGTATCGCCGTTTCCATGTTATTTGCGGCGATGCGAACATGTGTGAGATGGCGACGTTCTTGAAAACGGGAACCACGTCGCTGGTTTTGCGCTTGATGGAGACGGGATGGTTGCCGACCGGCATCGACCTGCGTGACCCGGTCGCCGCGATCAAGCAGATTTCCCGCGACCGGTCGCTGAAGTGGAACGCCGAGCGGTTGGACGGCGGTACTATAGGGGCGGTCGAGATCCAGAGAGCTTACCTGGCGGCGGCGAAAGCACAGCTTTCCGGGCTGTCCGCCGAGGCAGACACGGTCATCGCCGAATGGGAAAAGGTACTGGACGGTCTGGGAACCGACCCGCTGGCATTGTCCGATACGCTGGATTGGGCGGCGAAACGCTCAATTATCGAGGAGTACCGCGACGCCGAGGGTTTGGAATGGGGCGACCCGGTGCTACAGAGCGTCGACCTGGAATATCACAATGTGGACCCGGAAGCCGGGCTGTATTATGGTTTGGAGCAAGCCGGGGAGGTACGGCGGGTCGTTACTGATGCCGAGATCGGGCACGCTCTGGTCGCTCCGCCACTATCGTCGCCGCGCGCTACAGTGCGGGGTATCGCGGTGCGGAAGTTCGCGGACCGGGTAAAGTCTATTACCTGGAGTCGGCTGGTGCTGAACGACGGGGGGCAAAGTATTACGCTTCCCGTGTCGGCAGTCGCGGACGCCGATGGACCAATTTTGACCGACGAACTGAACGCCGCGCAAAACCCGGCGCAATTCGCTTCCGCAGTCATGCGTCATGCGACCGAGGCCGAAAGCGGCGATTACGTATAACGACAGGGATGAATCGTGGGCGTAAACAACCCGCATTTTGATAGAAACGAAAGGCATAATACCATGAACGAAATTCGATTTGATGATCGTTTGACGCGCCCGCTTCCCACAGCGGACCCGCTTCGCAAAAGCACGGATAGCGGCGACGGTCCGAGCAAGCCCGATGTCAAGCGCCCGGAATCGCGGGGGATTTTAGACCGAATGAAACGCGTTGACCCGAACCAGGCCAAGCGATACCGCCAGCGTTCCGGACAGTAGTTAGCGCGATTTTTTACTCAAAAATACGGCGGAACCGGCATACCGGTTTCGCCGTAAAATTTATATGACACAGCAAACTGAAAGGCAAACTATGCACCTACTTTCCGGTGCGGAAAGCAACCACGGCGGTAGTTTCGGCAACCTCCTCGGGAGATCACCCGACGCGGCACCGCAACCTATTTTCGCGATGCAAAGCGGTCCGCGCAACACGACCGCACCCACCAACGGTCTCGCGGACGAACCGATCCATGGCACCACGGTTATCGCCGTCAAGTACAAAGACGGCGTGATCAACGTCGGCGACCGGCGCGCGACCGGCGGCATGGCGATCATGTACGATAAGGCGGAAAAAGTCCTGCCGCTCGACGATTTCACCCTGATGGCGATCTCCGGTTCGTTCAGCAAAGCGATGGAGATCACGCGCTACCTGCGACACGCCTTCCGGTATTACGAGCGGTCCCAGCTACAACCCATGAGCCTCGACGGCAAATTGTCGGAGTTGGGCAAGGTCATTTCGGGCAACCAGATGGCGGCGATGCAGGGCATCGGGCTGGTGATTCCGATCCTTTCCACGTTCGACAAGGAGTCGAGCGAGGGTCGCATCTTCTTCTACGACGGCGGCGGCGCGCGGTTCGAGACGGCGGAGTTCGGCGCGGCGGGTTCCGGGTCCACCCAGATCCGCGGCGTGTTCGAGTACATCCAGCGTAGCAAGGGACCGTTCCGCGACATGGACCGGGATACCGCGCTCAAGGAAGCCCTACTCCTCTTAGAAATCGCGGCGGATTTAGACGCGGCGACCGGCGGCGCGGGCAAGGTATTACCGCTCGCGAAGACCATCACCCGCGAGGGCATCGCCGACGTCGAGGAGGAAACGCTCCGCACCATCGTGCGCGACATCATCAAAACCGAGCCGCTTCTGATCGGGCCGCAGGGTTATTGATGGCGTCTCGCCGCCGGGTCAAGGGTTCGGCGGGGGATTTACGCGTCGGCCATCGTCTACCGGACGAATCCGGCTTAAATTGTTAGCCGGGGCGTCACAGCGTGATAGGACATCACGCGGACGCCCCGGCGAATGACCGCCGAACGCGGCGGACATTGGATCACAGAAAGCGCAACATGAGTTACAACATATACGATTGGAACCAATCGCTACAACAACGCAACGAGTACGTCGAGGATCGCCTGAAAGACGGGTCGCCGATCGTCGCCGTGTCGTTCGACGACGGGATTCTTTTGCTGACGCTCCGGACGGCGCAGCAGCGTAAAGTCTTCGATATTTACGACCGCCTGATCATGGGCGCGCTCGGTAAGCAGTCCGACATCGAATCGCTACGTCTCGCCGCGATCGACAACGCGCACAAAGAGGGCTTCGAGCGGTCGCCGGATGACGTTTCGATACAGCGTCTGGTTGGCTTCGCCCTGTCGCCCGCGATCAAGCGGATCTACAACGACCAGCAGACGATCCCGCTTACGATCCGCGCTGTGTTTGCCGAAATGGGCAAAACGTCCGACGGTGATCACCTGTTCGTCCTGGGCTATGACGGCGAGTTCGCGATAAAAAGCGGCGGAGCGGTCGCGGCAGGAACCCCGCACGCGGAGGAGGAAGCGGAGAAGGTGTTGACCGAGTCCAAACCGGCGACCATTTCCGACGCCCTCAAAGCGGCGATCACGGCATGGGGAGTCGGCAAGGCGCGGCTCGCACCGGAAGTAGAACGCACCGAGCGGGATCGCGACGAGGATTCGAGCGAATCGGACAAGCCGCTCGATCCGGCGCAGACGATCCGCGATCTGCTGTCGAAAGGCGGCACGGTCGAAGCCGGTCTGCTGTCTCGCTCGACGCGCCGTGAGTCGAAGTTCCGCTTATTGGAGGCGGGCGAGATCGAACCGTTGCTTTACGATTATCGGTAGATAACTGGGAACAAAAAACTCCCCCGGCAGA
>JACMMA010000324.1 GCA_014379275.1 Armatimonadota bacterium
CGCGGACCAGGTCTGACCGGTGTTGACCTGCAAGGTGATGATGTTGCCACTACGGCTAACGAAGCGACTTTGCTAGTCACCAACGCGAACAAGACCGCCGATCTTCCTGGCGACTTCGTCGTCATCGAAGAAAATAAAAGCGGCGGCGTTGACTTCCGCCTTTCGGCGGGGGCACAAGCCATCACCGGCTTCGTGCTGGCGGAGAATGCAGACGGATCGGCGGGTGCCGGTGTGCCTGGTGTGACCGTGCGGGCGACGCTTCGCGGAAGCGCGGCGGTGGTCGGCGAAGCGGTGACGGGCGAGGGTGGCGCGTTCACCCTCACTTACAACAACAATACGCCGGGTGACGCGTCCGACGATTTGCCGAAGTTCCCCGAAAACATCTACACGGTGTTCGTGGCGGCGGCGAATGGTTTCGACCTGGTAGCAGAGCCGACCGGGCGGTCCCGCCGACCGTCGGTCGATGTTAACGTGGGCGGCGATACGAACGTAACCATCGAACTCAAGGAGCCGCGTAGCGCGACCGATCCACTTGAAGCACCCGGTGCGCTGATTATCGAGAAACTGCCGCCGGGAAGAGTGTCCGGTCTCGTCGTGACCCGTTTGCAGGGTTCCACCCCGACCGCGGGGGCGACTGTAAATCTGTATCAGGCGGATGCGGCGGGAACCCGACTGGATTCCGACGGAAACGCAGGAAACGGTATTACGCCGCGCTACTTCATTCAAACCGGTCCGCTGGTAACCGAGAACGGATATCAGTTCAACTACCGAATCGATAACGTCGAGACAGGAACGTATGTCGCGGACGTTGTGCTGCGCGGCTTTAGCCCGAGCCCGGTGTTGTCCGCCGTGTTCACGGTGACGAGCGGCAACGAAACACGCAACATCAACTTCTCGCTGGAAGCGCCGAAAATCTACGGACGCGGGGTGCAACTCATCTCGATTCCGCTCGATTACTCGGCGACCACGGCGGCGACGAATCCGCGCCTGATCTTCGGACTTTCCGGCAGTGACGTATTTAACGTCGCAGAATGGGCCGGCGGACCCGAGTATCAGACGGGGCCGAATATCCCGCTGGTACGTGGTAAAGGCTACTTCGTGCGCTTCGGTGGAGACACGGCAGTAACTAACAGCGAGGCGATCGCGCCGACCGGGAATGAGTTGCAGATCACTCTGCTGCCAGGCTGGAACCTGATCGGACATCCGTTCGCTCGCACGGACAACCCGTACGCCTTACCGGCGGACATCGATCTCGCCACCCGCACCCGATATACCGGGCCGGACGGTATCGACTCGACGTTCGATGAAGCGGTGGCGAAGGGCTATATCCGCGGTATCGCTTACGGCTATACCGGCGAGAACAGCAACTCGCAGTACTTCCAATCGTCGGTGCTGAAACCGTATCTCGGATACTGGTTCCGCAACACGTCCACGCAGACCATCCAGATGCGGTTCCTGCGACCGGACGAATCCGGGGCGACCCGGTCGGTGAAGGGGCGCAAGCCGGGAGCCGCCATCACCCGCGGGGAGCAGGAGAAGATCCGGTTCCGCTCGATCGATAGCAAGAGCACGCTCGACTGGCGTCTGCAACTCGCGGTTCGCCAGGGAGAGCTGCTCGACACCGACAACTCGATCGGTGTAACGCCGGAAGCGAAGGACGGCTTCGATACGCAGTTCGATACCGAGAAGCCGCCCTTGATGACCAACGCCCCGATGGTATATCTGTCGGTCGAAGGCAAAAACGCGACCGGGGGACGTGCAGTTCTGGCGGACGATATCCGCGACGGATCGCAGGTCGGAGTCAGCAAGCGGACATGGGACTTCAATGTCCAACCGGCGGAAGGTGAGGGAGACGTGACTGTCTTCTGGCCGAACGTCAACCGCCTGCCGCGTGGCATCGAACCGTTCCTGGTAGATGTCGCGACCGGGAAGCGTATCCCGCTCCGCTCCGCATCGTCGTACAAATATACGCCGAGCAGTGAGGAGATGGGTGGACGTGGCGTGCACCGGTTCCGGATCGAGGTCGCCAAACCGAGCTCCGTACCGCTGATGCTGACCAATGTGCGCCAGTCGCGTGTGGACGGCGGGCGTGGGGTCGGGCAAGCCGGAGGCGGCTACCGAATCGCGTTCAAGGTGACCCGAGAATCGGATGTCACGGCAGAGATCCAGACTCTGACCGGACGTACCGTGAACCGGTTGAGCACGCGGGGACGGAGCATCGGGGAATCGACACTGTTCTGGAACGGTCGTAGCCAGGAAGGATCCGAGTTGCCGGCGGGGGCCTACGTGCTCACCCTGACAGCGAAAGACTCCGACGGCTCGGTGGTTCAGGTACGGCAGCCGATCATCAGCCTGCGATAAAACGAAAACTTTCCGGGGGCGGCACGATTTTGCCGCCTCCGGAAGGGAAACGCCTTAGGCACGGCGAAATAGGAAGCGGCTCTGGCGCGGGAAGTGAAACTCTGGCGCCTGGATCTCTTCAAACGTAAGCAAGAGCGAAGCGTAAAGATAGTTTTAGTTTGAACAAACAGGAATGTTCACTCAGGAAACCTGAGTGACCTTGCCGCGAAATGACGACCCACAAAATTAAAAACGGTGGGGCGTGCGGTAGGCCGATGAAGACCGTAGACGGAGGATAAACGCTTGAGATACTGGGTGTATGGAAGTGATTGGGGTAAACGCATCAGCCTCGCGCTGGTGATGTCGATCTTCCTTCCTTTGCTGGTGATGGCTCTACCTGCTAAGCACGCGATGGCACAGGTAGCACGACAACCGCAGGTAGCGGTCCTGGACTTTGGGGTACTGTCCGCGATAAAAGCGAGCGGTATTCTAGGGCGCAACGCGACCGACGCCGTTGTTATCGAGATGACACGCACCGGGCGATACGACGTAACGCCGCGGGCAACAGTCAATCAGCAACTTGCGGACCTCGGTCTGACCACGCCGCTTGACAATGTCGGCATCCAGAAACTCGGTCAAAACCTCGGCGCCGATTTCGTCGCCACGGGTGACATCGTGGACGTTAAGTTCTCGGAAAGCCCGCGCCGCGCTCGTGTCACCCTTTCGGTCCGACTGACGGACGTGAACAGTGGCGAGCTCGCGAACGGCGGTATCGAGACGGGCATTTCTCCCGCTCCCGCGCCGGGATTCCAGGCGGATGACGAGAAACTGTTGTCCGATGCGATCCAGAACGCGGCGTTCAACGTGGTGCGATCCATCACGTCGTATCAGCTTCCGACCGCTACCATTCTGCAAGTCCGCGGCGACACGGAAGTCATCCTGAACCGCGGCGCGCAAGACGGTATCGCACCGGGTCTTGACATGGTCGTCTTCCGCGGAAACGATCGCGTCGGACGGGTACGGGTCAACACCGTGCGCTCCACAGACTCGACGGCGAATATCACCGACATCGGCAAGGGCATCCGCCCCGAAGATAGAGCCCGCGCTGTATTCCAATTGCCGGGTTATGTGGTCAAGGGCGATGGCACGATCGAGCAAACGCCGATCAAAAACATCGAGTCTTACAAGCCGCGCAAAAAGAGCAACAAGAGTATCCTGAACGTAATCCTCGGTCTCGCGGCGGCGATCATCATTGCTACGCTTGTCCTGGATAAAAAACCACGGACTAACTCGAGCGGTTTATCAGTCTTGCAGGCTCGTGCGTTCTCCGATCCGAGCGACATCAACGCCGGGGATTCCTCGGGACGTGTCGAGATCGTGTGGGAGCCGGCATCGGATATCCCGCAGAATCAAGTGATCGAGTACCATATCTTCCGTGACGGCCAGATCATCGGATTCACGAACCAAGTCCAGACGCGGTTCACCGATTCCCCGGCACTCGCCGGTCGGATCCTGACCTACAACCAGATTGCATTCGGGGGCGCGATTGACGAACCGGGCGATCCGGCGACCACGGCTGGCACGGCGACTACCGGTACGACGACTACCGGTACGACGACTACCGGGACCGCGACCAGTGGACAAACCAACAACTCTCAGGATCAACCTACTACGCTTCGCCAGGTGACGACCACGGTCTCCGGCTTGCAAGTCGGTGTGCCGCACCAGTACTCGGTAACCACGCTGTTTCGACAGGTACGTGCAGCCGGACAGAACACAACAGGCGTCCAAGGCGGCGCTCAGGGCGGTGCTCAAGGCGGTGCTCAGGGTGGCGCCCAAGGCGGTGCTCAGGGTGGCGCCCAAGGCGGTGCTCAAGGCGGTGCTCAGGGTGGCGCCCAAGGCGGTGCTACGGCGAACACGACCGGTAACATATTCTATCAGGAGACACCCCTCCGGCGGACAAGCGGTACCGCGACGCCGCTCGGACGACCAGTGATCACCGGACCGAGTGGTGACCAGGATATAGCCCGTGTTTCGGTACGATTCAACACCGTACTGCAAGGCAACACCTATATCGTCGAGTTCGCGACGTCGCCGACATTCTCGGATAAGAAGATCATTCCGTTGCGCAACGGGACGGCACAGCCCTTCTTCCAGGGCGGTACCGGACTCGCGGCGGCTCCGGTAGAGTTCGACCTGACTCGGGAAGCGCAGTTCCGGACACTGCCCCGACGTAGTCGGATCTTCTTCCGAGTCGGAGTACGCAATCTGAACGACGATCCGGGTCCGTTACCCGCCCGCGATAGAGGCGTACCGAACGGCGACGAGTTCATCTATAGCAACGGGGACCGGTTCTTCACGATACTGGATCAGCCACCCGCGCAGCCGTAAGGCGAGCCTGGGATTACCGTAACCCGCGGCGCGGGGAGTGTGTTCATCGATGAACGCATCTCCGCCGCGCCGCAACCGACTGTGCTTTTCGTGTTTTTAGACACCGCGCCTTGAACGCGTTATCTCATTATTTACCGCTTGGTCCGATATGGGCGGTCTCACACACTCAAGGAAATCGAAGTATCCATGCGTCCGTTCCTAATAAACCCGACGAAACGTATCTTTTCCGCGTCAGCTTCCGTCGCCGCGAGCGTCGCCACCATCTGTAGCGTCTCGCTCCTTTCGGGAGGCGCGGTCACGCTGACAACGTTGCTGTCCGCCCGCGCCGCGTCTGCCGCCTTCGCCAAGACCGACGCCATCGCGGTCAGCGGTGAAATCGTACTGTGGGTTCCGACGGGCATCAACCGAGCCCGCGTCAACCAGATCGCGACCGCCGCTAGTTGCGATGTGGTTTCCAACATCGCCGCGCCGTCGCAATATTATTTACTCCGCCTGAAAAGCGTGGGGACCACACGTAGCGTGGCGGCAGACGGTCAGAGCGTGGCGGCGATCAGAAGCAGATATAAAATCGAACTCCCCTCCGCCGAGGTTCTCGCCGCCATATCTGCCATAAAAGCCGCGCAACCGGACGCACTCGCCGACCCGAACTACATCCGGCGCCCGACACGACAGCAGACGCCGGGGGGGCAACAAGGCGTGACTCCGAACGATACGTTCTACGGCGAACACTGGGACAAGCGGATGATCAACATGCCGGTCGCGTGGCGCTTCCAGAACGGCGGCCGCGATGTGATTGTTTCCTGTATCGATACCGGTTTTGATGTCGGGCACCCGGATTTCTTTCGTGCCGGGGTGCCGATCTATATCGACCCGATCAATACGGGCGGCGACTTCGTACGTGATGTCGATGGCAACATAGTACAACCGCCGGTTCCGATACTCAATTCTCTCGATGGTCATGGGGTCCACGTCGCAGGCACCATCGCGGCTGTCACGAACAACGGCGAAGGCGTCTCCGGGGTCGCCGGGTTAAACGACTTCGGTGTCAACATTCGGCTGTTACCGATCAAGGCGTCCACCAGGATAACAATTGAGGGTGAAGGTGATGCGCCCGATGTAGTCGTGGATGCTTTCCTGGAATCCAGCCTGATCGATGGCATTTTGCAATCGGTCAGCCGCGGTGCGGTAGCGATCAACATGAGCCTCGGCGGGTTTGGTTCCAGTGCGGTGGAGTCCCAAGCGGTTACGGAAGCGATTCGCGGCGGGACATTGATCGTGGCTGCCACGGGAAATGATGCCATTAGCGCGGACACACTACCCGCCTTCCCCGCGAACTATCCCGGCGTGATCGCGGTCAGCGCGGTCGATAGCCAGCGACGGCTCGCGTCGTACAGTAACTACGGCGGCAATACGACCATCACGGCACCCGGCGGTGATATTTCCAGTGGCGGTCTTCTAAGTCTGGAAATCGCCTCTTCGACACTCGTTTTATCGACATTCCAGCGTGGCTTGACCGGTCTGATAGACACCGTCTCCGGTGTATC
>JACMMA010000046.1 GCA_014379275.1 Armatimonadota bacterium
CCCGGCGACGCGCCAGTCGCACGCCGTCGCGTACAGGTCGATCAGCGGCATGATCGCCATATGTGAAACCATATACTGAACCGGGTGCTTCTTGAGCCAATCGCCGACGAAAAACTCTTTCGTCATCAGCGCGAGCCATATCCAGACGACGAGCAGGTACGGGAGTAGCCCCGGCGACAGCGCGAGCGCGAGGACAACCTGAATGATTGCGGCGAACACGGCAACCACGCCCAGTTCGCGCAACTTCACCAGACCGCGCGGCACGGCACGGTACGGTCGCCAGCGCGAGTCATCCTCGAAATCCTTGAATTCGTCGGCGATGCGCAGGAGAAGAAAAAACAGGAGCGCGGTGACGAACGAAACAGCCAGGTTCTGCCACGCGGGGAAATCCCCTTCCCGCCGTAGTAACGACGAAAACGAGACGGCGGAGAACGAAAACGCGGCGACTAAGGGACCGTGCGCGACGAGCGGGAACCGCTCGCGCTGATACACCCACCAGCGCGCGGCTCCGGTCGGCATCGGCGGGACCGTTGCCACCGCGACCGCTTCAACCGGCGTGGTCATGATCCGGCTCCGGCGTGGTTTCTTTGACGCGACTGCGGGCGAGTCGCTGATGGGCACTCGCGAAATCCCCGGCGGCGAGCGCGCCGATGATCGACAGTTCCCCGGCGAGCGACAGCGCGGCGCAAACCTCGGCGAGTGCGCACGCGTTCCCCGGTCCGGCGAGTCCCAGAATATCCAGACAAGCGCGTTGCGTCGGGAGCCCCGTCCCCCCACCGACCGTGCCGACGACCAGATTTGGCAGTGTTACCGAGGCATACAGGCTATCGGGCGTATCCAGTTCTCCCGACGGCACTACTTCAAACCGGGTGACACCGACCGCCGATTCGGCGATACAGGCGGCGTCCTGTCCACAGGCGATATAGAGCGCGGTCAACCCGTTGGCATAATGCCCCTGTATCCCGATGGTGCCGCTCATCACGCCGCCGATCGCCGACATTCGCCAGTATTGTTCCATCTCCTTAGCCGTGGTGTGTAGCCGCTTCGCTATCAGTTTGCCGGGTATCAAAACCTCTGCCGTCACTTTCTTTCCCCGGACGGTCAGGAACGACCGCGCACTCGCCTTTTTGTCGCCCGAGATGTTTGCCTCGATGAAATGATAGCGCGGCTTGACCGGCGACTCGTCGACAATGTATTCGCAGATCGCCGCCGTCGCGATGGTGACCATGTTCTGCCCGGACGCGTCGCCGGTGGTGTACTCGAAGTCGAGGTAAACGTGGTTTCCCTCCACCGCTACCTTCATGTCGTGTAACTTGCCGTAGCGCGTTGTCGCCTCGGCTTTCTCGCGGAACGTATCGACGCTGGTCAGTGCCCACGCGACGAACTGCCCGACTTCGCGCAGGTCGGCGAACGCGAAGCCGGGGGCGCGGTTCATCCCCTCGCTCAATAGCATCGCGGCACACCCCCCCGCCTCGCTAAGCAGTTGCGCCCCCCGGTGGTACGACGCGACCAGTGCCGCCTCGGTTGTTGCGAGTGGGATATGGAAATCGCCCTGCGCGAATAAACCGTTGATTCGTAGCGGGCCGGCCATACCGACCGGGAGTTTTACCGTCCCGATGAAGTTCTCAATATTGCCTTCGTAGGCTTCCATAGCGTCCGGCGTGTCGGTGCCGCGCAATGTCGCGCGTGCCGCGTCTCGTTCGCCGTCCGTGCCGATGGCGTTCCACAACAGATCGACACTTTTCGCGCTGATACGTCCCAAACCGGGGATGCGTCGGGGCAGGTTCTCGGTATCCGGCAAAAGTCGGGCAAGGATGGCTTCCTGCCCGTTCTCGCGTAGCAGTAATTCCAGGTAAGGTGCAATGGATCGGTAGTGCGTTGACATCGTCTGACGTTCCTCCGCTTCGTGCCCATTGTATCAAGTAGACGCACACGTTGTCTGTAGGGCGAACGGTTCATATTCGGCAGCACGGCGGATAGGACTTTTCCGAGAGACTGCCACTACCGGCATTACCGACCGATATTGTCAACAAACTATTTGACGGGGTGAAAACCGCGGTGGTACACTTTCCTGCGACCACGCTCGCACACAGGAGTAACCCTTATGCCGCTTGATGAATCCCAACTCGCGTTCGACACGCTCGCCGTCCACGCCGGACAAACGCCGGACCCGCACACCACCGCCCGTGCCGTCCCGATCTACCAGACCACGTCGTATGTTTTCAACGACGCCGACCACGCCGCGAACCTTTTCGGCTTGAAAGAGTTCGGCAATATTTATACGCGTTTAATGAACCCCACGACCGACGTTTTCGAGAAGCGCGTCGCGGCTCTCGAAGGCGGCATCGGTGCCCTCACCGCCGCATCCGGTCAGGCGGCGGAAACGCTGGGTATCCTGAACATCGTGAACGCGGGCGATCATATCGTTTCCTCATCTGCAGTATACGGCGG
>JACMMA010000047.1 GCA_014379275.1 Armatimonadota bacterium
AGAGGGGGAGCAAATGCATCGGGGTGAGACGCTTCCCGCTAGTCTCTTCCGGCTCCCCCTCTCTCATTCCGATGAGGGAGGGGGCGGGGGGGAGGGAGAAACGGAGGGGGAGGGAGGGGTGGTCACCGCCGCTCGATGATCGTCACCGGGTCGAGTTTCATCAGGCGGTACGCGATGGTCGTCACCGCGAACGCCGTGATCGCGAACGGGATCGGAATCGTCCATTTGTAGGCGTACAGGTCCTGCGGGTTGATGATCAATCCCCGCGGCTCGAACACCGCCGTTTTGAAGATCGTCAGAAATGTCACCGTCACGACCGCTCCGACCGCCCAGCCGATCGTAGTCAACAGCGCGGTTTCCAGCACGATGCGCCCGATGAGTTGCGAGCGGCGGTACCCGATAGCCGACAGCACCGCGAACTCGGAGATGCGTTGCGTAAAGTAGATATTTGCCAGCATCCCCGACATCAGCGAGATCA
Organism: Armatimonadota bacterium; assembly: GCA_014379275.1. Classification (GTDB taxonomy): domain Bacteria; phylum Armatimonadota; class Armatimonadia; order Armatimonadales; family Armatimonadaceae; genus JACMIU01. Next base: position 479 of record JACMMA010000047.1, read on the forward strand.
CGAAGATCACGGTGCCGTTGACCACGCCCATGATCAGAAACATGGACGACAGCGAGTCGCGCAATTCGGCGACCAAGTTCTGATACGACAGCAGGTTCAGTTTCTTCGGGTCGAGTTTACCGTTCTGCTTGTTCTGGTTCGGGAGCATCGCGGTGTTGACCGCGAACAGATCCTCGGGCTTTTTCGTGGTATAGATCATCGTGCGCGGCGTAGTGATGAATGTCGTGTCGCAGAACGATTTTGTCGTGACGGCGAACCAGACCGGTCCCTTAAGAATTCCGACACAGCGAACCGGCACCGGCGAACCGGAAATCCCACCTGCATCGGTTGGCCCGGCGATGATGTCGCCGACTTTGATTTTCTTGTTCTGCGCAATCGGCTCCGAAAGCGCGGCTTCCGGCATTCCTTCGGCAGGCATCCGTCCTTCTTTCAGTTCGGTGCCGACGCGCTTCAACAGGTAATCCCGGTTGTCTTTGGTGAGACCGAGCACGACGAACGGAAACCGCCCCATGACGGTTTTGATGTTGGTGAAGAATACGCTGCCCTCGAAGACCCGGTCCACGCGCGGATCGGCTTGCATGACCTTTATCTGGTCCTCGGGGATCCGGAGCGATACACGTTGCGGGATCGCGTACGTGAACGAGCGCGTGTAGCCGTAGATGGTCAGGATCGTCAGGTCGATCGAGTTGACCATGGTGGCGATCGACGCGATCAAGAACACACAAAGCACGATGACGAAGCCCATGGGCAATACTTTGCCGGGGTTCCGCTGAAAATAGGTGGCGGGAGATAAGGGGTTACGCATTCCGTTTTGTTCTAACGGCGTTTCGCCCCCGTTCGTTCCCGCCTGTACGTGATACCGGTTATCAGTTGGTTCTTTTTTTGTCCTCCCGGACGGGGTCAACCTGACGTTGGATCGTTGTACCTGCGGTGTGGGGTTACCGATTCGTGAGCCGAATTAGCCCTTGCTGTTTTCCCGCTAATGCATCGGCTACAGGTTTTCCCGGCGTGAAAACCTGTAGCCGATGCATTCGCGGGAAAGAACCAACCGACAACGAAGCACCAAACAAGAAACGAGCACCGCAGGTACAACGATCCAACGTCAGGTTGGCCCCGTCCGGGAGGACAAAAGAAAAACGAAATCAAGTTACGGAGGCGGAGACGGAAGAACGTGCAACAGCCGCGCGACCCAGACGGCGATCATCAGCGCGACGGTACCATACGCGAGTGGGGTCAGCCAGCGTTCGGGAAGCGGCTTTTTGTAAAGCAGACCGTAGCCTGCCGCCGCGATGAGTCCGGCGAAAACGAGCGGCACGAGCGGGTGGTAGAGCGTAACGGCTTCCGCGAACCGCCCGTGGCAACACAGGCAGAGGGCGCGGGTGATGCCGCAGCCGGGGCAGGGAACCCCGGTCGCGGCGCGGAGCGGGCAGAGCGTCGGGATCCCGAGCAGGTGCGCGGAGCCGCCTCCCGGCGCGGGCGGGGGAATGACCGCGCCCGCCAGCAGGATCAGCAGCGACCCGACACCGGGACGCTGCAGGATCTTTCCGGCACGATTACATGCGGTACGCATTGCCCTGCCCGGCGCGGTACCATACGTCGTTCAAGTGTCCCTGCTCGATCATCGCGTTGATGAATCCCACCGCGAGCAAGTTTAGCACTATATACAACACCGCGTTATCGGCGACGGGCAAGCCGACCATCGCTTGCATACGCGCGATCTTTTTCGCCTGCTTGTAATCCCAGTAGAAGATGTACAGACCGCACGTCACCAGGCATAACAACAATTCGATGCCCGGCGACGTGTCCGGCTCGTTCAAGAACCGTTGCGTCTCTTCCGACACCTTGTACAGCCAGAACCAGTAGTAGATACCGCAGGTCAGGAGCGTAAAAACCAGCACCAACGCCGGGTCGCGCCGTTCGCCGATATTGCCAACCGGCGGCCGGGGCGCGTTCGATGTCCACGGGTTTTGCGGAGGCGGTCCGTAGTTGCCGCTACCATACCCCCCGGAGTTACTTCCGTACATATACTCGTTGTGTCCTCTGAAGATAAGACACGGGGAGCGAAGCGAAGGTTGCGTTTAACAAGCCGCCTGTCCCCGGCGATACAATACCCGGCACACCGCATGGACGCTCTACGAAAATACCCGCGCACCGCACATATCGAAGGCTCCGGCTTGCAAAAAGGCGACGACGGCGACCGCGTTCCGTTTATCGAACTCGCCGGGAAGTCGCTCGTTGTTGAGGAGAAGGTGGACGGCGCGAATGTCGGCATCTGGTTCCGGGACGACGGAGAGTTAGTAACGCAGAGTCGCGGGCATGTACTGACGGGCGGTCCGGGCGAGGCGCAATTCGCCCTGTTAAAAACGTGGGTCTCGGTATATCAGAGCGCCCTCCGGGATGCACTCGGCACGCGCTATATTTTGTACGGCGAGTGGATGTTTGCGAAGCACACGGTTTTTTATGACGCGCTTCCGCACTACCTGATGGAATTTGACTTGCTCGACCGCGAGACCGGCGAATTTCTCTCGACCGCGCGGCGGCGGGAGGTTTTAGCCGGGACACCGGTGGTTTCCGTTCCTGTAGTGCACGAGGGACCGCTACGCCGACTTCGTGACCTCACCGGGTTAGTGCGCCCGTCGTTGTACAAGTCGCCGCGCTGGCGCGAATCGCTACGGCGAGCGCAGGAGGAGAGCGGCGCAGACCTGTCTCGCTTCGGCGCGAACGACACCGATGATTCCGACCTGTCGGAAGGCTTGTACGTCAAGTGGGAGGAGAACGGCGTGGTGCGCGGGCGATACAAATGGGTGCGGACCGCGTTTATACAAACCATTCTCGACTCCGGAACACACTGGCGCGACCGAATACTGATTCCGAACGGATTGCGGGGCGATGTTGATATTTTCGGGCTATGAGAAAATCGCCGAATCGGTGGCGAAATGGGAGCTCGACCCGGCGGGGTTTCGGGCGTTGCGCCGGGTTCCGTGGGCGGTGACGGAGAAAATCCACGGCGCGAATTTTTGCTTTGCGGTCGTGGGAGGCAAGGTTCGCGGCGCGAACCGACGCCGGTTGCTGGAAGACGACGAGCCTTTCTTCGGCTGGCAAGCGGTGCGCGACACACTCGCACCACGTCTGCAGGAGGTGGCATCGCGCATTACGAGCGAAGGGGGCGCGGAGGAGGCGGTGTTTATCTATGGGGAATTGTTTGGCGGTGGCTATCCCCATCCCGAGGTCAAACCGACGCCCGGGGTCGCGCCGGTTCAAACCGGCATCTGGTACGCGCCGGATATCCGCTTTGCGGCGTTCGACATCGCGGTAGGAGATGGCGCGGCGCGGCGCTATATGGATTGGGAGAAAGCACGGGCACTCCTGACTGGCGCAAGCGTACCGTGTTTAACTCCGCTACGGATCGGAACCTACGAACAGGCGACCGATTATCCGATCCGGTTTGACTCGACAATCCCGGCGACACTCGGACTCCCGCCGTTGCCACCGGGAAGCAATCTGGCAGAAGGCGTCGTCGTACGACCGGTGCGCGAGATCATCACGCGGGGCGCAGGCGGGCGGGTCCGTCCTCTGCTCAAGGTGAAGATAGCGGAGTTCGCCGAGGATAAGCGTTTCCATGAAGCACAGCGGTGGCAGGAGCAGTCCGATACGAATCGGGAGGCAGGCGAACCACTGGACCGTTTGAAATGGGAAGCCTATTGTCGCGTGACGCAGAACCGTCTGGATGCGGCGCTGTCGAAAACGGGTGCGCCGCCCGCGCGGAACCGGGGTCGGTGGGCGCGGGAGTTGTTCGCGCTGCTGTACGAGGAGATTCGCGACGAGGCACGGGCGAGCGATACCTCTGCATGGGCGGCATTGTCATCCGTGGTGCGCGGCGAGTGGGATTTTTATGTCCGGGGCGAAGTGCGTGTGCTGCTGAAGGGGCGGTTCGGCGAAGGCGGGTGACGGTGGCACCTGACAGACAACCCGGTATTACTTTAATGGACGAAGAGCTATTCCACAGCCTGATCACGGCACCGGACGAACCATTCCCTTGGGATCGGCTGACACCGCTTTCGTGGTGGCGGGCGATGGCGGAGTGTCCGCAGGACCCCCTCCATCACGGCGAGGGCGACGTGGCGACGCATACTCGCATGGTCGTGGACGAACTAAGTCATCTTTGCGCGTGGCGCGACTTGCCGCCCGCCGAACGTGGGGTTTTACTACTGGCCGCCCTGCTCCACGATGTCGGTAAGCCCGCGACCACGATCGCCGATGACGACGGACGGATCACGTCGCCGGGACACTCGCGACGTGGCATGATCCAGACACGGGAAATGCTATGGCGGGTGGGAATACCGTTCCCGCTCCGGGAGGCGGTCTGCGCTTTGATCCGCTGGCACCAACGACCGTTTTTCGTGATCGGAAGCGACGACCCCGAACGGGCGGTCATCACTATCGCGCAAACATGCCGGTGCGACCATCTCGCCATTTTGGCCGAGGCCGATGTGCGCGGGCGCATCGCTCCTACGCAGGATACCACTCTACTTCATGTCGCCCTGTTCGCCGAAGTCGCGCGGGAGGCGGGTTGCCTCACCGCACCGTATCCGTTCGCGTCGGCGCATAGCCGTTTCGAATACTTCCGCAAACCGGGACGCACGGCAAGCTACGAAGCGTTCGACGATACGTCCGGCGAGATTATAATGATGTCTGGGTTGCCGGGGATGGGGAAAGATACACTGGCGCGGCGTGAGTTCGCGCATCTGCCGATGATCTCGCTCGATGCGCTACGTACCGAAATGCGCGTCTCCCACACGGATAACCAGCATGGTGTCATCAGCGCGGCACGCGAACAGGCGCGCGTTTATCTGCGGCGCGGGGAGCCGTTCGTCTGGAACGCGACCACGGTCAGCCGCGAACAACGCGAACCGATCATCGCGCTAGCGACCGAATATAACTTTCGCGTCCGCATCGCGTATGTCGAAGTTCCATGGCACGCGCAGCAGAGGCAAAACAAAAGCCGCCCCGAGCAGGTGCCGGACGCGGCGATTCTGCGGATGATGCACCGCTGGGAGATCCCTGACGAGGCGGAAGCGCACACAGTGGAATTTCACGTTTCACACGGCTGATTTATTTTTCTTCTTTTTTGTCCTGCGCGGACGGCGCCAACCTTACGTTGGATCGTTGTTACCTGCGGTGCTGTGACTACGTTAGGCAACGCGCGAGCCGGGTTAGTCCTTGCTATTTTCCCGCGAATCTGACGGCTACGGTTTTTCACGGCGTGAAAAACCGTAGCCGTCAGATTCGCGGGAAAGAACCGACCGACACACAATCACTAAACAGAAACGAGCACCGCAGGTACAACGATCCAACGTAAGGTTGGCGCCGTCCGCGCAGGACAAAAAAGAGGAAAATTTACTCCCACTCGATAGTGCCGGGAGGCTTGCTGGTAATGTCGTAGACCACGCGGTTCACACCGTTCACTTCACCGACGACCCGGTTCGAGATGCGCTCCAGCACCTCATAGGGTAAGCGCGCCCAGTCCGCCGTCATCGCGTCCTCACTGGTCACGACGCGGAGCACGATCGGATACTCGTAGGTACGCTGATCGCCCATTACGCCGACCGATTTCGTGTCCGGGAGCACCGCGAACGACTGCCAGACGCGCCGGTACAGACCGGCCTTCTTGATCTCCTCGACCACGATGGCATCGGCGGCGCGCAAAATCTCCAACCGTTCCAGGGTTACCTCGCCGATGATACGGATCGCCAGACCGGGACCGGGGAACGGCTGTCGCCAGACCATGTCGCTCGGCAATCCTAACTCTTCGGCGACCTTGCGCACCTCGTCCTTGAACAGATAGCGGAGCGGCTCGACCAGCTTCATCCGCATATTTTCCGGCAGACCGCCGACATTGTGGTGGGTCTTGATCTTAGCCGCGTTCTTCGTACCAGACTCGATCACATCGGGGTATAGCGTCCCCTGCGCCAGATAGTCGGCGTCCGTAAGCGTTTCCGCGATCTCATCGAACACAGCGACGAACTCATTACCGATGATTTTGCGCTTACTCTCCGGGTCGGTCACGCCTGCTAGAAGGCGCAGGAACCGCTCCTTTTCGTCGGCATACACCAGGTTTATTTTGAACGCCTCGGCGAAGTTTTGCCGGACCTGCGTCCCCTCGTCCTTGCGCATCATGCCGGTGTTGACGAAGATACAGGTGAGCTGGTCGCCGATAGCGCGGTGAACCAGAGCCGCGACGGTGCAGGAGTCGATGCCGCCGGACAAACCACAAACGACCTTCTTTCCGCCGACCTCGTGGCGGATCGCCTCCACGGACGTTTCGATGAACGAGCGCATCGTCCACGCACCCTTCGCGTCGCAGATGTCGTAAAGGAAGTTGCGAATGATTTCCGTCCCCCACGGCGTATGAACGACTTCGGGGTGGAACTGGACACCGTACATGCGGCGCGTCTTGTCCGCCATCGCCGCGACAGGGATGGACGGGGTGACGGCGGTGACGGTGAATCCGGGGGGCGCGGCTTCCACCTCGTCGCCGTGGCTCATCCAGCAGACAAGTTCGCGGTTCAGTCCGCGGAAAAGGTCGGTGTCGTCGCTCACGTCTAGCTGCGTCTTGCCATACTCGCGGCGCGACCCGGCACGCACGACGCCGCCAAGTTGCCGCGTCATCAGTTGCATGCCGTAGCAAATACCGAGTATCGGCAAGCCACAGTTGTAAAACGATTCGTCCACGGCGGGCGCACCGGGTTCGTAACACGACGCCGGTCCCCCGGAAAAGATGATACCGAGCGGCTTGCGCTCCAGGATCTTCGCGAGTGGGGTATCGAACGGGACGATCTCGCAGTAGACTTTGCACTCGCGGACACGCCGGGCGATCAACTGGGTGTACTGCGCACCGAAATCCAGGACGACGACATTTTCTTCGGGAAGGTTGAGGGTTTGAGCGTATTCGGGCATGGCTACGGTTAGTTTATCACGCCAACCGACGCGGAAAAGCCCACGTCGGCAAGCCATGTCGGGCGCTCAACCGCCGATTTGCGCCGTCAACAGCATAGGTGGCAACGGTTTCGAAACGCTTCGTGTTTCGTGTAACCATCTACCCAGGACTCAAGGGCTGTTGCTCACCACCACGACCCATTTGACGGTTCACTGATCGCGCGGACCATCGCGAGTTGAACGCTGTCAAGCCCGTCTCCAGGCTTGACCACTCACCGCTATCCGACGCCCTGTGCGCGTTGGAGGGCTTTCCCTTCGTTCGGGAGGGATGGGGCGACCATCATTTCGGCCTGCTGCATCTCTTTGAGGTTGTGCGCGCCGAGCGAGCCCATCGAAAGGCGGAGCGCACCCATCAGGTTCATGGTGCCGTCGTCCTTGTGTGCCGGTCCGAACAGGATCTCCTGCAGTGTGCCCGACGTGCCAACTTTGATCCGGGTGCCGCGTGGGAGATCCGCGCTGGAGGTCGCCATTCCCCAGGAATAGCCCGGTGCCGGCGCTTCCGCCGCCGCCGCGATGGTCGAGCCGAGCATCACGGCGTCCGCTCCCGCCGCGATGGCTTTCGCGATGTCGCCGCCGTTTCGGATGCCGCCGTCGGTAATGATCGGGACGTATCGCCCGGTCGCCGCGTGGTAATCGTCGCGCGCCGCCGCGCAATCCGCCGTCGCCGTGATCTGCGGCACACCGATGCCGAGCACCTTGCGCGACGTACAGATATGCCCCGGACCGACGCCGACCAGAACGCCCGCCGCGCCCGCTTCCATCAACTCTTTCGTCGCCGCATAGCCGACCGTGTTGCCGACGATGACCGGGATCGGCGACTCTTTGACGAACCCGGCGACGTCGAACGCCGCGATGCGCGTCGATTCGAAGCGCACGGAACCTACTGTGCTCTGTATAAAGAAGAGGTCGGCACCCGCCTCGACCGCCGCCATCCCGGCAGCTTTCGCCGTGTGCGGAGCTGCCGAAACCGCGGCTATCCCACCCAACTCTTTAATCTGGCGCACCCGCCGCGCGATCAATTCCGGCTTAATGGCTTCTTTCGCATATAAATCTTGAATAAATTGAATCACACCGTCCGCTGGGGCGTCCGCAATGGCTTGTAAAATGGCCTCGGCGTCCTCGTATCGCGTTTGTATGCCGTCTAAATTTAATACTGCCAAACCGCCTAATTTACTCATCTGTGCGGCAAGTTTGGGGTTCACCGCGCCGTCCAATGCCGCCGCCAAAAGAGGAATATCGAATCGTATACCGCCGAGTGTCCAGGAAATATCTACGTCGCGCGGGTCAATCACCAGCGGACCGGGAACCAATGCGACTTCGTCAAAACCGTACGCCCGTCGTACGCGTTTATTGCCGCCAACTGTTGTGTCCAAAATGAAAAATCCTCCGATTTTTCATTTTAATATATCGGTTCGTAAGGGAGAATACAAGCCGCGTGCCCCGGCAACCCGGAGGGATTGCCGGGGCACGCGGCCCGATCCATACAGGCGGGGAATTACCGTAACTTCGTTACGCCCGTTTCCAGGAGTTTGCCCGACGCCTGCGCGAAGCCACGTTGCATATCACGGTTGAATGCCGCCTTCGCCGCCTGATCGAACTGTGACGCTATCACCGCGAAGTCGGTCGCGCTGATTTGCTCGGCGAACCACCTCGGGCGCGGCGTCGGGAACGGCCACCGGAACCGGAAATCGTTGCCGCAAATATCCTCCACGAACCGAGCCGCGTACCTGCCCCCGGCGGATTGACGCCCGCCGCCGCCGTCACTTCCCATCGCATCGGAAGCGTCCTGGATCAACTCGGCGCGGCTTATCACCTCCTGTGCGAGCAACATGGCAAAAGCGGTGCGTGGCGGCAAGGGCTGTGGATTGAGCGCGACTTCCTCGCCCAACGATCCCCCGATCTCCATTTGCCGGGTGGTCGAGATCATTCCGCGCAGGGCGAACCGGATCACCGGGTCCCAGGGACCGGGCGGCAACGGGTTATCGGTGTCTGCTGGGAGACCCACGCTCCCGCCAAAACTACCGCCGACCATCTCACGTACCAGCACAAGAAACTTACTCTGACTCATGGGAAAGGATTCTTCCGTCTGTCGGGTGTCCATTTCTGATCTCGTTCTTTCTGGATGCTTCCTTCCGGGATGCAGTCCACGAATTGTGCCGCACCAGTGCAGCGACGCCCCCATGCTACCGCCATCATCCCCCACACGCCCGGTCGCTATGACTCCTTTCACAGACGGTGCGACGG
>JACMMA010000048.1 GCA_014379275.1 Armatimonadota bacterium
TCTCGCCTCGCTTCGCAGCGTTTCCCACGACGACGCGAAGCGCGAACTGACGACGTTTTTCGGGGTCGGCGAAAAGATAGCCGACTGCGTGTGTCTTTTCGCGCTCGACAAAGACGCGGCGATCCCGGTGGACACGCACATCTGGCGTATGGCGCGCGCCTGGTACGTGCCGGAACTCGCCGGGACTTCCCTCACCGCCGCGTCTTACGCGAAGGTCGGACAGGCGTTTCTGGACACGTTCGGCGACAAATGCGGTTGGGCGCAACAAACCCTGTTCTACCGCGCGGCGGTCGGTTCGCGGGAAACGTAGTGCGCTACTTCGGCTTCGTCCAGGGAAACGTGATCCGCTCGCGGAAATCCGGCTTACCGTTCGCGCCGGGAAACAATGCCCCCGCGCTCGCCAGAGCATAGCCGGTGCCGGTCGCCTCCGGGTCGTACAGAATTGACTTCGCCGTGAATGGGTCCGTAACGAGACTCGCACGCAACTCCAATTCGTCCAGAGTTTTCGGCAGGCGGTCGTTTTCCCAGCGAAAGGCACGGATCGCGGCATGGATCGCGACCAACTGCAAACTGACGCGCCGCTGTACGCTTTTTCGGACTGCGGTCTCTTCTACCACGAAAAATGCGTTGCGCAATAGGGGCACCATCGGATGCCGGTTCGCGTCGGCGTTCGGGGGCGGCATGAGCACCAAGCGACCGGTTGGATCACGCATCATGGCGTCGACACAGTCAAAATGCTGGGTGATTAGTTCCAGCATTTCGTTCAGAACCCGTTCTCGCACAGTCGGGTCTTCGCGCACCAATGCCGCATACCGTAGGGATTCGCGGTATTGCGGTGTTTCCGGTACATCCTCGGACGGCGCATATAGTTGTTCCAGCACGTCGAACATGCCGTCCCATTTCTCGCGCCACGCGGCGACCATCCCCAGAAGGTATCCCCGCTCGACTGAGAATGCCCTGTATGCTTGGTCCGGCTTGGCAAGCGATTGTTCCATCAACCGGGTGAGGCGGCGGCAGTCCGCGACACTCAAGCTATCGCGCAACTGAACCAGCGGCTTGAGCACGATGGCTTCCACCGAAATCGCGGTCAGGGAACCGATATAGGAAACGCCTTGCAAGGCATGGGTAAATGTGAGCACATCTCCCGCAATACGAACCGCGTTGTCGGTACGACCGTCCGCGCATGCGACGTATACCGATGTCGCGAGGAGGCGTGCCAACGCCCGCAGGCAGGCGTACGCCTCGTAATGATCCGTCGTGTAACTCGTTCGGGGAAGGAAAAGCGGCTTCGCGAGTCCTATCCGGAGCAGTCGCAGGGCGTCCTGACAGACAGGTAGCGCAAGGTATTCCCTCTTTTTTGAGAGCGGAACCCCGCCGACAAGGGAGTATTCCCTCTCAACGTCACGCAACGGCTCCCCCGCCCGGATAATCTCCTCGAACCCGTTCGTTCCGGTCGGCTCGGGAAAAATCTTCTGGAAGACAGAGAGTTTTTTCCCCGCTACTGCATCGTCCGTGAGGTCTTGCACGGACATAGACGCGATTGCGGGAACGAAGGAGGCAAAAAGAGTTCGACGGGTCATGGCACTTTTCGAAACGCCGTGCGACACAAAAAGTTACGGTCTGCGCTACTTAGGTAGTGTCCAGGGAAGGGTGATGCGTTCTCGGGCGTCCGGCTTGCCGTCCTTGCCGGGGTAAAATGCGCCTGCGCTTGCCAGGTCGTAGCCGTTCGTATCGCTCTCCGGTTCATAAACGAGCAGTTTTCCGGTGAACGGGTCCGTAACAAGATTCGCGGCAAGTTGCAGTTGGTCAAGCGACTTCGGCAGCCGGTCATTCTCCCAGCGGAAGGCGCGAATCCCGGCGTGGACGGCGAGAAGTTGCAAACTGACCCGCCCTTCGATGCTACGCTGTACGGTGGCTCGCGCCTCGGAGAGAAACGTTTGCCGCAGGAACGGGAGCATATAATGATCGCCATTGTTTGTAGCAGGTGTCAGTATCATCCGCCCGGTTGGATCACGGAGCAACCCCTCCGCCCGGTCAAAGTGTGATCGGATGGCGTCCGCCATTTCTCGGAGAAGCCGCTCGCGCAAAATACCATCCGTGCGCAGACTCCGTGCAAAATCGCGTGCGCGTCGAAGCTCCGGTGTTTCCGATTCCCCTTCTGTCTCCGATTCGCCTTCCGTATACGGGGTATGTTGCTTCACCAGCAAGTCAGCCCAATCGTCGGGCTTCTCGCGCCACCGCCCGAGCATCCGAAGCAGGGTCGCTCGCTCCACAGTCAGCGCGACGGTGGCGGGGTCCGGTACGGCAAGCCACCGCTCCGATAATCGAATCAGAAATCGGCAGTCCCGAACACTCCAACCGTCGCGCTGTCGAACCAGAGGCGCAAGCACAATGGCGTCCATCGCGCGAGCCACCAACGAGGAAATCACCGACACACTTTTGAACGGGTGCGAGAGCGTCAAGCCCTCGGAAGCGACCCGCACGGCGACATCGGTACGTCCGTCCGCGAGGCTTACATAGATTTCGTCGGAAAGCAGACGCGCCAACGCACGTAACAGCGCGAAAGGCGCGTACATATCTTCGGCGAACGGGTCTTGTTCCGCGACCGTGATCGGTTTCGCGATCCCCCGCCGCAGGAGCGACGCCGCCTCACGGGACGCGGGATGCGCGAGGTATTCGCGCCTTTTCGCAAGAGGGACTTTGCCATTCACGCGGCGATGGTACTCGTCCTCGATTGTATCCACCAACTCCCCCGCCCGGATTATGTCTTCGTAACCATTCGTGCCGGTCGGTTCGGGAAAAAGGTTCGCAAACACGGCGGGCTTTTTTCCCGGTCCCTCGTCATCCGCGACGGCACGGGTAATCGGAGCGACTATGGGGGCGGCGAGTGCGGCGAGGAGCGAGCGGCGCGTTATCATGCCAGAATTAACGCCGACGGACGCGGGCAGGTTACGGCAGGCGAGGCGCACGGGGCAGCGTGAAGCGCCGACGTGCATCCGGCTCGCCGTCCTCGCCCGGCATCAAACCTCCCGCACTCGCCAACTCGTAGTCGGAACCCGTGTTTCCCGGCTTGTACAGCAACGGCTTCGTGGTGAACGGATCGGTGACTAATTGCGGTGCGAGTTCCATCTCATCGAGCGTTTTCGGCAGGCGGTTGTTCGCCCAGCGGAAGCGGCGTATCGCGGCATGGACGCCGAGGAGTTGAAAGCGGACGCGGCTTTCCACGGCGTGTTGGGCGGCACTCGCGTCCAGCGCGTAGCCTTCGCGCA
>JACMMA010000325.1 GCA_014379275.1 Armatimonadota bacterium
CGATGGGTCCGGCGGGCTTCGCGCGGAATACCGGGCGCATCGCTTTCACATGACCGTCCGCCCAGAGGACGCACGCGACGCCGCCCGCGTGCCGCCCGTGGATGCGCGCCGAGAACGAGAAGTTCCCCTGCCCGTTGTCGCTTGTCCCCGACCAGGGCACATCGACGAAAATGACTTTGCGCACGTCTTTGCTGGTAAAATTATACGTCGCGCCGTCCGCCATGAGGAACGTGTTGGCGGGCTCCTTGATGTCCGCAAGCGATACGTCGGTGGTCGTTGTCCCGACCCAATCGGGGAAAAGTTTCGTGTAGAGCGTGTACCCCGGCGTTTCCGCGCCGTTGTACCAGTTCGTGAACGTGGGAAGGACCACGTCGCGGGCGGCGGGGTCGTCCTGAATCTCCGCATTTTTCATGTACGGGTATAGCAAGCCGTCGGACTTATCCAGATACAGGTTGCACCCGGTCACCTGCGGGCAGGGCGCGGCGGTGTACGGCGGGGCGTTATAAGGCGCGTTCGCGGAAGAGGACGTGCGCCCGAACCAGTACCGATTGTTCAGCGTCGAGTAAGGCGATTCGCCAGAGCGGACACGGTACGGGACGACGCATTCGTCGTAGTCCTGCACGTATTGAAGAAACCCCATGCCGACCTGCCTCAAGTTACTGATATTTACAGACTGACGCGCTTTGGCGCGGGCTTGTGCGAATACAGGAAACAATATCGAGCCAAGAATGGCGATGATTGCAATTACAACGAGTAACTCGATCAGCGTGAACGCACTTTGCGACGCACCGCGTCGGTATACGAACGCCGAACGGATCGGCGTATCTTTCTGACTGTTCATATTTTTCCCTTTCGGCATCCCCCGAATGACCGGTACACCGCCCCCTGCCCTCCGTGTGACCCGCCTGTCGCACACTAGGTTCGTCGACACCGGGCAAGCCGTGCAGAGCGTCAACGGGGAGTTGTGGGTCTGATTACCTGAAAACCGTTTGCGAAACTGTCACAGGATGATACCTCACCTCTCTATATAATGCAATTAGATTGCGTTTTAATCTTCGGGTGTGGCGGACGCCGCGTTCCCGCGAGTCATGGTGCGCTTGCCCCTTCCTCCTTCGCGGGGTTTCGCCGGGGGGCGGGATGCACCGACCGGCGGGGCACCTGCGTGCCGCTCACGGTCGCGCCCCGCCCTTGCCACTCGCTTTCGCCAGATGATTTTTGCAGATAGGGTCGTCCGGAAACCGCTTCAGACCGGCGCGGGCGAAATCACGCGCCGCCTTCGGGTCGTTCGCATCGCGCCGCCCCAGAACTGCCCACCGGTACGCGAACTGCCACGCCTCTCCCTCGTCCTCGCTCAGCGTGTCCGGGTCACGCGCTTCCGCCAGGTCGATGGCTTTTTTGAGGCGGGGCAGGGCTTCGTCGTAGCGGTGCAGTTTGGCGGTCAGCATTCCGCCGAGCGTGGACTGTATCTCGATGGATTGCGGGTTGTTCTTCGCCCCCTCTTCCAGATAGCCCACCGCCTCCCCGAGCCGGGAGCGGTCGCGGGCGATGGTCGCCGCGCCGACCGTATAGCCGGGGATAAAGTGGGGATTGCTGATCGTCATCAGGCGGAAGAGCGGCAGGGCTTCCTTCGGGTCTTTGTGGGCGTGATTGCCCATCTCCTTGAACGGCTTGATTTCCCGGTCCATGTCGCCGAGCCATCCCCGCCAGTCGGATTTCGCCGACGGCACCGCCGTGGTTTCTTCGCGGTGTTCGCGGCTGCCCTCTTCGGTCTTGCCGCCCGCGTTCGCGACGCGGTTCATCTTCTCGTCGTTCGCCTTTTCCCACTTCGTCATGCCGCGCATGTCCACGCCGCTGTGCAGGTACCGGTCGGCTTTGAGCCAGAGAAAATCCGCCATCGACGTGCGGAACTGCCCGAACAGCGACGCCGTCGCGGACGAGTCGAGCCGCGCCTGCTGGGCGTTGTTCAGCCCCGCCGAAGAAACCCGCACCTGCGGCCCCAGCACCATCGCCATGCTCCTGCCCGCAACGAGTAGCACCGCCACCCCGAGCGCGAACAGGATCTCCCCGCCGGAAACGGTCGCTTTCCGTGCCATTTTCTAAAGTGCCTTCCGGTTGAACACGGCGGTGCTGATTCCGAGGAACGTCACGATGTAGATGAGCGCGTAGCCGCATAACCCCCAGAGGGTGCCTGCCGCGACCGGTTGCCACCCGTAACTCACCTTCTTGGAAAGGTCGAACAGGTCGAGGTGTGGCAGGACGTAGTAGCTCGCCTGCAACGCGCCGTCCGCGATCCGCCCCGCTCCCCCGTGGAGCATGACCACGGCTTCGGAGAAGGTCGCCGCCCCGATGGCGATCAGGAGCGAGATCGTGACCGTCGCGCCGGGGGTCATCAGTAGCGACAGGAGCATGGTTATCGCGCAGACGACGGCGAGCGCGACGGCACGGAGGGCGACATACTGTAGAAATATCGGACCAAGGACGATCCCGAAGAGCCACAGACCCACCCAACCGATCAGGGCGAAGAGGGCGAGCGAGAGCCACGCCTGGGACACGGCACCGAAGTACTTCCCCAGGATCAGATCGAGCCGCGTGATCGGGCGGGCGAGGAGCGGGTAGACGGTGCGCCGCTCTATCTCCTCGTGGAGTTGGCGGGCGGAGAACAGCACGGCGAGCACCACGGTCACCGTGTTGATGACCGTCATCGTCACGTCCTTGATGAATATTTCCAGCCCTTTGACGCCGAACGTCCCGATCACGGCGGTTGCGCCGATCATGACCACGGCGAGAATGAGCGCGACATAAATGTCGCGCCGCCGCACCGCCTCGATGAGTGACGCCCGCGCGAGTGCGCCCCATACTTGAAACCGAACGGGCAATTTTTGTTGCCGGATCCTTGGAGAAGCCATATCCTTCCACCTTCCCGCGCGTGTCGAGACCGTCGACGAATCACCTTACAGAGTTGGCCGTCGATGGTGCGGATGCGTGCAACATCGCGGTGACTCGTCCGGGGTAGGACAGCGCGTACCGTGTTAATCGCAATAATATTGCAGGAGCAAAATCTTATACCATACACCTAAATAGTAATGCAAACTTAATGCAAGGAAAATCGTTATGCAGTTGACAAAGTATGACAGAACAGTGTATAACAACATTGTTGTGAAGCGATTGCATTATAGAAGGCTTTGCACC
>JACMMA010000326.1 GCA_014379275.1 Armatimonadota bacterium
ACGAGCTGCCCGCGCACCCAGCCGCCCCACTTCTGCTCGACCTCGAGCCAGGCCTCGCTCACGTCGCGCGCCCGGCGCGGCCCGGCCAGCTGGAGGACGAACCGTTTCACCGCGTTCCGCTCCATCAACCAGTAGAAGCCGAGGATGAGGACGGCCATGATGTCGAACAGCACGCGTGCCGCGGTCGTGCCGACCATCACGAGCTGCTCGTCACCCGGGGCACCGGGGGCATCCCTCGTTTTGCACGGCGCGGTTTCCGTTCCTATAAACGTGGGTACGAACAGCCCGATCCCATCGTATAAGTTACTGGCTACGCGGCGATTCCCGGCAGGGGATTTGTGCGGGTACAATAGGATCGGATGCGGTGTGAAACACGCCTCTCGTTCAGGAGTCTTAAATATCGTGTACGCACGTTCACCATCTGGAGGAATACTGGGTTTGCCGCGTGAGTCGCCGCTCACGATGGCCATCATCATCACCGTCGCTGGTCTGTATCTAGCCGACCTCGCCGGGGTGCCGGTGGGCGAGTGGCTGGCGTTCATCGCGGTGCGCTTCCCGGTGCGCTTCTGGACGCCGGTCACCTGGGCGCTCGCGCCGGAAGCGGGTAGCCCGATCAACGTTCTGTTTTCGCTCGGGTGGTTCTATCTGTTCGGCGGGAGCATCGAACGGGCGTGGGGGACGCGTGATTTCGGCACGGTCCTGTTGGCCGTTTCCGTCTCGCTGGCGATGCTGTGCTGGATCGGGTTCGCGGCGGCGTCGACACGCGGCATGTTGTTCGGACTATCCGCGATCACCGGCCCGCTGATGGTCGCCTGGGCACTCATCAACCGGCGCGAGACGCTGACGTTTTTCTTTCTCCCGATTCCCGCCCCGATCGTCGGCTGGGTCGGTGTCGCGATGACCTGGTACTACGGCGGCGGCGGGTTCGGCGGGCTGTTCCTGCTCCCGGTGTGCGCCGCGATGTACTGGTATGTGACGCAGGGGCGTTACGCCGGCGCTGGCTATAGCGCGAATAAAACACGCCTGCGATTCAGCGACGACGATACGCCGGTTTATTCCCGCGGTCGGACGACACAGCGCAGTCTGGATGAGTCTGCCCCGCGCCCGTTCAATGTGATCCGGTGGTGGCGCGACCGGCAGGAAAAAAAGCGGCTGGAGGAGATTTTTCGTCGGTCCGGTTTCACGGACGAGGACGACAAATAGTTCGGGATAATATTTATGTCAACAGCAACAACCGAGGCGAAACCGGCGGCGACGGAGCCGAATGCGGATCGCTTGACTATCGAGACGCCGCAGACCGGCTTGGTTACTCCCCCAGCACCATCCGCTGCCGAAGCCCGCGCGGGTAAAGAAGATACCTCTTTACCACCCGTGCCGTTTTTAGGGCTACCGACATTCCAACAGGACAGTAACGGCGCGAAAGAAGAGCGCACCGCCCTCACTCTGCGCGAGATCCGCCGGGATAACCGTGTGCGTGTATATATTGCCAAAGGCAATGAGCAGATGCAGGCTATCGGTTACACGGAGCACGGACACCGCCACGCCGGGATTGTGGCGACCATCGCGCGCTCGATCTTGACTTCACTCGGGCACGGGGAGCGCACCGCCGAGCTTGCCGCGATCGCCGGATATCTGCACGACATCGGGTGCGTTGTCAATCGCCGCGGTCATGTCGAAGCGGGTGCGCTGATTTCGTTCAGCATTTTGAGCGACCTTCGCATGGAACCGCTTGAAATCGCGGAGATCGTCGGCGCGGTCGGCAACCACGAAGAGCCGGACGGCGTGCCGATCAACCCGGTCGCTGCGGCGGTGATCATCGCGGACAAATCGGACGTCCACTACAGCCGTGTGCAGAACACCAGTCCGCAAGACTACGACATTCACGACCGCGTCAACGGGTCGGTCAAGAAATCGTTCCTGCGCGTGGACCCGGAAACGAAACGCATCCGTCTCGAACTAGAAATCGACATCGGGATCGCGTCGGTGATGGAATATTTCGAGATTTTCATTACGCGCATGGCACTCTGCCGCAAGGCGGCTGCCAAATTAGGTTGCACCTACCTCGTTTCGATCAACGGGCATGACGTATAGTTGTGTGGCTCGGGGGGTTTTCACCCACCGGTAAAAGCCTTCGGCTAAGGACGCTCCGCGTCCAGGCGGGCGTAAAACGTTCGGCGGTCCCGCGCCATGTCCCGTCCTCGCACCAATCCCGGACGCGGAG